>NZ_DASZBY010000085.1:0-91384 GCF_035943795.1 Aliidongia sp.
GTGTCCGAGCTCATGGCGCCGTTCGAACTCAGCCAACCGACGATCTCGAAACACCTCAAGGTGCTTGAGGATGCCGGCTTCATCGAACGCGGACGTGATGCGCAGCGACGGCCGCGCAGTTTGGTGCCCATCGCTCTCAAGGATATTGCCGACTGGGTGGAGCCGTTCCGCCAGCAATGGGAAGCCAGGTTCGGAAATCTGGATCGCCATCTTGCGACCGTGGCCGAGAAGGAAGAATAGCATGTCGCTGAAGACCCAGACGGTCGCCGACACCGGAACCGTGATCGACCGGGAGGCGCACACGATCGTCCTCACGCGCATCGTTGCGGCATCCCGTGAACAGGTTTTCGAAGCCTGGACGCGCGCGGAGCACGTCGCGTGCTGGTGGGACCCCGCGGGCCGCCCGCTGGCGGAATGCGAGATCGACCTGCGTCCGGGCGGCACCTTCAGATTTCTCAACCACCCCTCGTCCGGTGCGCCCCCGTTCGCCGGCGTCTATCGCGAGATCGCGGCACCGGGCCGTCTCGTCTTCGAGGCGATGGGCGCGATCGGGCGCGTCATTCTCATAGACCTCGGCGGCAAGACGCATTTGACGCTGCGGATCGAGTGTGCGTCGGGAGATCACCTGGAGCAGTATCTGAAAATGGGCATCGATGCCGGCACGGCCAGGACACTCGACAATCTGGTCGAATACATCGGCACGGAGCCAGGTTGAACATCGGTCTGCCGGGCAAGCTGCTCATGGTGGGAACGATGCCGCCATCATCCGCGGTTGCGGCAAATCCGGCCTTCCTCGCCTATGTCCTGACGTGCCTCGTCCTGAGCCTCAACCTTCTGATGCTCTGGGTCGCCAGCGGAGCGGCCCGCGCACGGGGCGGCGTGGCGGTCAATCCGGAAGACGGCGCGCGCTATGGCACGCCCGTGTCCGAACGGGACCCGCCCGCCGTGGCGCGGCTCCTACGCGCACATCGCAACGCCGAGGCCACCAGCTATCCCTTCTTGTTGCTGGGTTTGGTCTATGTGTTGGCAGGAGGCAGGGTCGAGATTGCCGCGCCTATTTTCACGATCTTCGCCATGGCCCGGATCGCCCATTCGATCGTCTATCTGAGAGCCATGCAGCCGTGGCGAACCCTCGCGTTCGCCACTTCGCTGCTCGCGATCTTCGCCATGATGGCGGCGATCCTCCAGGTCCTGCCGACTGCCTGAGGCCGTCCTGCCGACGGCCTGAGGCAAGTCCGTCAGACCGCCAGATACCGCTGGATCGCCTGGTCGTCGAGTTCGCCCCGGTTGCCGGACAGCACGACCTCGCCCCGTTCCATGACGGCGAAACGGTCGGCCAACTCGCGGGCGAAGTCGAGATATTGCTCGACCAGCAGGATCGCCATGTCGCCGCGCTGGGCCAGCAGCGTGATGACGCGGCCGATGTCCTTGATGATCGATGGCTGAATGCCCTCGGTCGGTTCGTCCAGCACCAGGCAGGTCGGCCGGGTCACCAGTGCCCGGGCGATCGACAGTTGCTGCTGCTGGCCGCCCGACAGGTCGCCGCCGCGCCGGTGCAGCATCTTGTCCAGCACCGGAAACAGCTCGAAGATCTCATCGGGAATCGTCCTGGCCCCCTTGGCGGCGGCGAGGCCGGTCTTCAGGTTCTCCAGCACCGTCAGGCGCGGGAAGATCTCGCGGCCCTGCGGCACCAGCGCCAGGCCGGCGGCGGCGCGGCGATGGGCCGGCAGCTTGTCGATCGGCTGGTCGTTCCACAGGATGCGCCCGGCCTTGATCGGCTGCTGGCCGAAGATCCCGCGGATCAGGCTGGTCTTGCCAACGCCGTTGCGGCCCAGCACGCACGTGACCTCGCCCTTGCGCACGGTCAGGCTGACCCGCCGCAAAATCTGGCTGGCGCCGTAGGAGAGATCGATCGCATCGACGGTCAACATCGTTTCATCGCCCCAGATAGACCTCGATGACGCGCGGATCGTTCTGCACCGCATCGATCGACCCCTCGGCCAGGACCGAGCCCTCGTGCAGGACCGTGACCTTGGCGCCCAGGCTGCGCACGAACACCATGTCGTGCTCGACCACGACGATGGTGCGGTCGCGGGCCAACCGGACGATGAGATCGGCCGTCGCGGCAGTTTCGGCGTCGGTCATTCCCGCGACCGGCTCGTCGAGCAGGATCAGGCGCGGGTCGTGGACCAACAGCATGCCAATCTCGAGCCACTGCTTCTGGCCATGGCTCAACAGCCCGGCGAGTTCGGCGCGGCGCCGGACGAGACCGACCTGCCCCAGCACCCGCTCCAGCCGCCCCTCCTGCTCGTCGTCGAGCCGGCGAAACAGGGTATGACGGATGCGCCGGTCGTCCTTGATGGCCAGTTCGAGATTTTCCTCGACGGTCAGGTTCTCGAACACGGTCGGTTTCTGGAACTTGCGGCCGATGCCCAGGTTGGCGATGGCGGGCTCGTCGAGCCGCGTCAGGTCGTGGCGCCCCTCGAACATCGCCGTGCCGCTGTCCGGCCGGGTCTTGCCGGTGATGACGTCCATCATGGTCGTCTTGCCGGCACCGTTCGGGCCGATGATGGTCCGCAGCTCGCCGGGCTCGATCACCAGGGACAGCGAATTCAATGCCCTGAACCCGTCGAAGCTGACGGTGATGCCGTCGAGATAGAGCTGGGCGGTCGACAGCAGGTCAGTCATGGGCCGTCTCCTCGACGCCGACCGGCACCGACGACAGGCGACGCCAGCGTTTCAGCCGCGCGGCCAGCCCCAGGATGCCTTGCGGCATGGCCAGCGTGACGATGATGAACAGGGCGCCGAGCGCGAACAGCCACAGTTCCGGTGCGGCACCGGTCAGCCAGGTCTTGATGAAATTCACCACGAGCGCGCCCAGGATCGCGCCGACGAGCGTGCCGCGCCCGCCGACCGCGACCCAGATCGCGACCTCGATCGAATTGCCCGGCTGGAACTCGCCGGGATTGATGATGCCGACTTGCGGCACATAGAGCGCACCGGCCAGTCCGCACAGCAACGCCGACAGCACGAACACGAACAGCTTGGCCCCCGTCGTCGAATATCCCAGGAACCGGACCCGGCTTTCCGCGTCGCGCACCGCCAGCAGCAGGCGGCCGAACCGGGTCGTCACCACGAAGCGACAAATCAGGAAAGCCAGGCCCAGCGCCACGGCCGTGACAACGTAGAGCCCGATGCGCGTCGAGGGCGCCTGGATGTCGTAGCCCAGAATCTCCTTGAAATCGGTCAGGCCGTTGTTGCCGCCGAAGCCCATGTCGTTGCGGAAGAAAGCGAGCAGCAGAGCGTAGGTCATTGCCTGGGTGATGATCGACAGATAGACGCCGGTCACCCGGCTGCGGAAGGCAAACCAGCCGAACGCGGCGGCCAGCACCCCCGGCACCGCCAGCGCCATGAAGGCGGCATAGGCGAAATTGCCAAAACCCCACCAGGGCAGCGGCAGGTCCCGCCAGTTCAGGAACACCATGAAATCAGGCAGGATCGGGTCACCATAGACGCCGCGCGTGCCGATCTGGCGCATCAAGTACATGCCCATGGCGTAGCCGCCGAGCGCGAAGAACGCGCCATGGCCGAGACTGAGGATACCCGCATAGCCCCAGATCAGGTCGAGGGCGAGCGCCAGGATGGCGTAGCAGAGGTACTTGCCGAACAGCGGCACCAGGTAGGCGGGGATCCGGAAGGCGGAACCAGGCGCCGGCACCGTCGCCAGGAGCGGGATCAGCACGACGGCGACGAGCGCCGACGCCAGGAAGACGAGCCAGCCGGTACGGCCGAGAAGCGGAGTCCGTTGCATCGTGCTCACGCCTCCGCGGACCGGCCCTTGAGCGCGAACAGGCCGCGCGGCCGGAACTGGATGAAGATGATGATCGCGACCAGCACCAGGATCTTGCCGAGCACGGCCCCGGCGAACGGCTCCAGGAACTTGTTGACCACGCCCAGGCCCATGGCGCCGGCGAGCGTGCCGACCAGGCTGCCGACCCCACCGAACACGACGACCATGAAGCTGTCGATGATGTAGATCGTACCCAGGTTCGGGCTGACGTTGCCGATCTGGCTGAGCGCCACCCCGGCCATGCCGGCGATGCCGGAGCCCAGCCCGAAGGTCAGCGCGTCGACACGGTCGGTCGGGATGCCCATGATCGCCGCCATCTTGCGGTTCTGGGTGACGGCGCGCATGTGCAGCCCGAGGTTGGTCTTGCGCAGCACGAGGACCAGCAGGCCCAAGACGACGAAGCCGAAGGCGATGATCACCAGCCGGTTCCAGGTCACGGTGAAGCCGCCCATGATTTGAAAGCCGCCGGTCATCCAGCTGGGGTTCGCGACCTCTTTGTTCGGCGCGCCGAAGATGCTGCGCACCAGCTGCTGCAGCATCAGGCTGATGCCCCAGGTCGCGAGCAGGGTTTCGAGCGGCCGGCCGTAGAGGAAGCGGATGATGGTACGTTCCAGCGCCACGCCCATGGCGCCGGCGACCAGGAACGCGGCCGGGACCGAGACCACCAGGTAGAAATCGAACAGGCTGGCCGGCAGGAACGAGCGGAACAGCTCCTGCACCACGAAGGTCGTATAGGCGCCCAGCATGATCATTTCGCCATGGGCCATGTTGATCACGCCCATGACGCCGAAGGTCACGGCCAGCCCGATCGCCGCCAGCAGCAGGACGGACCCCAGGCTCAGGCCCTGGAACAGGTTGATGCCGATCTCGATATAGGCCAGCTGGCGCTCGATCTTGGCGAGCGCCGTCTTGGCCGCGGCGATCACCTTCGGGTCGCTCTCGTGGCCGCCGACCAGTTCGCCCAGCAGTCCGCGCACCTGGGAGTCGGTCGAGGCCGCCAATTCGTTGACCGACGCCAGCCGCTGGGCGGCATCGGGGCTCTGCAGCAGGGCCGCGGCCCGGGCCAGCTTGAGCGCGGCGGCGACGCCCTTGTCCTTTTCGGTGGCGAGCGCCTTGTCCAGCGCCGGCACCGCATCGAGCGACGGGCGATGCAGCGCCTCGGTCGCGGCGCTGAGCCGGTCGGCGGGATCGGCGCTATAGAGCGTCAGGCGCGACAGGGCGACATCGATCTGACCGCGCAGCCGGTTATTGACGCGAATGCGGACCGGATCGGCAGCCGGAGCCACGGGAGATCCGGTCACCGCGTCGGCGAAGTGCCCGGCGCTGCCTTCGACCAGAATCTGCTTGGTCTCGGTCGCGGCGAGCTTGCCGTCGGCGAGCGCCTTCAGGATCGCGACCGCGCGGGCGTCGCCGCTTGTGCCCAAGGCATCGATCGCCGCGATCTTGTCGTCGAAGCCGTCGCCGGCGAGGCCGGACGTGAGCTTGGCCAGGTCCGCATCGGCCAGATTGGCCGCATGAACCGCGAGCGGCGCCAGCAGCAGGCCCACGAGCATCAGCACACGAAGGATATTCACGTCCAGGAACCCCCGCCCCGTAACTTCGATCAGACTGCTCCGGACCGGACGGCATCGCCGCCCGGTCCGTCGCTGCGGTTCCTCGTTCTCGTCAGCCGCTGACTATGGCGTCGCGGAGTAGGTCGGCGACGTGCAGCTCTCGCAGACCCAGGGATAGGTCCAGTCCGCGACCTTGCCCTTGTCCTCGGCCAGGTACGGGCTCCAGGCGTCGGCCTTGATCGGCTCCTTGGTCTGCCAGACGATGTCGAACTGGCCGTTCGCCTGGATCTCGCCGATCATCACCGGCTTCGACAGGTGATGGTTCGTGTTCATGACGGCGGTGAAGCCGCCCGGTGCCTTGACCTTCTGGCCGTACATCGCCTGACGGACCGCATCGACGTCGGTCGTGCCGGCCTGCTGGACGGCCTGGGTCCACATCTTGAAGCCGATATAGGTCGCTTCCATCGGGTCGTTGGTCGTCCGCTTGTCGTTCTTGGTGTAGGCGTGCCACTGCTTGATGAACGCCTCGTTGGTCGAGTTCTTGACCGACTCGAAGTAGTTCCAGGCGGCGAGATGGCCGACCAGGTTCTTCGTATCGATGCCGGCCAGCTCTTCTTCACCGACCGAGAAGGCCATGACCGGGATGTCGGTCGCCTTGATGCCTTCGTTCGCCAGTTCCTTGTAGAACGGCACGTTGGCGTCGCCATTGACGGTCGAGATGACGGCGGTCTTCTTGCCGGCCGACGCGAACTTCTTGATGTCGGCGACTTCGGTCTGCCAATCGCTGAAGCCGAACGGCGTGTAGTTGACCTTGATGTCCTCGGCCGGCACGCCCTTCGACTTCAGGAACGCCTCGAGGATCTTGTTGGTCGTGCGCGGATAGACGTAATCGGTGCCTTCCAGCACCCAGCGCTTCACTTCGCCGCCTTCCTTGCTCATCAGGTATTCGACGGCCGGGATCGCCTGCTGGTTCGGCGCCGCACCGGTGTAGAACACGTTGTTCTGGCTCTCCTCGCCCTCGTATTGGACCGGATAGAACAGCAGACTGTTCAGTTCCTTGAACACCGGCAGGACCGACTTGCGGCTGACCGAGGTCCAGCAGCCGAACACGACGGCGACATGGTCCTTGGAGATCAGCTCGCGCGCCTTTTCGGCGAACAGCGGCCAGTTCGACGCCGGGTCGACCACGACCGCCTCGACCTTCTTGCCGAGCAAGCCGCCATGCTTGTTGAGATCGTCGACCATCATCAGGACCGTGTCCTTGAGCGTGGTCTCGCTGATCGCCATCGTGCCGCTGAGCGAATGCAGCACGCCGATCTTGATCGTATCGTCGGCGGCGCGCGCGCATTGGGTGAAGCTGAGCGCTGTCACCAGGGCCGTCGCACCCGCAAGTGCCGCCCGTCTCGTCAAAACTGCCATCCCAACCCCCTAATCCCGAGATGCCGACGGGGAGGCCGCCGGGCATCGATGAAGCCCCTGGTCGAAAGGATGGGACTTGGGCGCCCTCGCCTTCGACCGAATATCAGCCTAGGGTCGGTTGGGTGCGCTGCGGTATGGGGCGTTTGACGTATATTGCGCTGCGAGAGCCGATCACCCCCTCTGCCCCAGCGCCCTGACCGCCAACGCCGTCGCCGAAGCCCTGTTCTCGACACCCAGCTTCGAGAAGATCTGCTCCAGATGCTTGTTCACGGTCCTGGGGCTGATGCCCAGGATTTCGCTGATGTCGCGGTTGGGCTTGCCGCGGGCGAGCCAGACCAGCACCTCCGCCTCGCGCGCGGTCAGGGCCAGTTGCTGCTTCAGGAACCCCTCGTCGCCGCCCTCCTCTGCCTCGGTCAGGCGCAGCAGGATCTCGTCGGGGCCGGTCCGACTGAGATAGGTCAGTTCCAGCCGCCGGCGGCCGCCCCCGAGCGCCAGACGCTCGCCCTGGGACAGGCCGAGCCGCCGGGCGAGATCCGGATCGAGGGCGAAATCCTCGGCATCGAACCCGTCGAAGGCGGCACCGAGCAGCGAGGCCGCCTGCGGCGTCGCCCAGCGCAGACGCCCCTGCCCGTCCATCGCCAGCAGGAAGCGACCGGTCGCATCGAGCGCCGCATGGGCGCTCGAGGTCAGGCGGGCATTGGCCAGGTGGACGCGCATGCGTGCCATCAGCTCCTCGGCGACGATCGGTTTCGTCACATAGTCGACGCCACCGGCCTCCAGGCCCTTCACGACATGCTCGGTCTCGCTCAAGCCCGTCATGAAGATCACCGGCACCGATGCCAGATGCTTCAGGCGTTTCAGCCGGCGGCAGCATTCGAACCCGTCCATGCCCGGCATGATCGCGTCCATCAGCACCAGGTCGGGCGTGATCTGGTCGAGCAGCTCGAGCGCGCCGGCGCCATCGACCGCGACCAGAACGGTCAGGCCCGACCGGTCCAGCGCGTCGGTCAGGAAGCTGAGCGTCTCCGGCGAATCATCCACGATCAGGACGATGTCCCGCCGGATATCGAGCTCACTCATCGGTCCGCAATTCCTCGAGGATGCTCATGTAACGCTTGAGGTCGAAGCGTTTGACGATCTCGTCCAGCCGGCCGGTGAAGGGGGCGAGCGTCGCATCTTCCGCAGCGATCTCGCTCAGCTTCGCCTCGATCCCCCTGACATAGCCGATGCGGCCCAACTGGTGCAGTTCGTCCAAGTGCCGGCGCGACGGCAGGACCTCCGCAGCGGCCGGTGCCGCCGGCGGCGGTTCCGGCTCCTCCTCGCCCTGCTCGATCCACTCGAGCCCGAGCAGCGCCTGGATCCGGTCGATCAGCCGCTGCACGTCGATCGGCTTGATCAGGTAGTCGTCATGGGCCGGCTCCGCCTCCCGGCGCGTCTTGAACTCGTCGACGTTGGCCGAGATCATAACGATCCGGGCCGTGTTGTGGCCGGCCTCGCGCAGGCGCCGCGCGACGCTCCAGCCGTCGAGGCCCGGCATCGAAATGTCGAGCAGGACCAGATCCGGCTCGCATTCCTCGGCGAGCGACAGGCAGGTGAGCCCGTCCGACGCGCTGAACATCAGGAAGCCGAGCGGCGTCAGCAGCTCCTGGATCAATTCCAGATGCGCGCCGTCGTCGTCCGCGATCAGCACCTTGATGCGGCGGCCGCGATAGCCGGAAATCCGCGCCTGGGGTGCCGGCAGGGTGTCGGGCGCCGTCGCCTCCGACAGGAACAGCTTGATGCGGAACAGGCTGCCCCTGCCGAGCGTGCTTTCGACCGAGATGGCGCCGCCCATCATCTCGGTCAGCAGCTTGGTGATGGTCAGGCCCAGGCCGGTGCCGGGCACGGCGCGGGCGTTCGGCATTTGCCCGCGCTCGAACGGTTCGAAGATGCGGTGGATGTCGCTCGCGGGAATGCCGATGCCGCTGTCCTCGATCTCGAACTCGGCGACCTGGCTGCGATAGGTGATGCGCAGGGCCGCATGGCCGCGCTCGGTGTATTTGACCGCGTTCGACAGCAGGTTGATCAGGATCTGCCTGAGGCGCTTCTCATCGGTATAGACGTAGGTCGGCAGGGTGGGCTGCTGGTAATAGAACGCGATGCCCTGCGCCTGGGCCTGCAGGCGAAACATGTCGACGATCTGGTCCAGGAACTCGTGGATGCGGACCCGGTCGCGATACAGCATGAAGCGGCCGGCCTCGATCTTCGAGATGTCGAGCAGCCCGTCGATCAGGTTCGACAGGTGCTCGGCGCTGCGCCGGATCACCCGGATCGCGTTCTGCCGGAGCGGGGCCGCCGCCCCGTCGCGCTCCATCAGCTGGGCATAGCCGAAGATCGCGTTCAGCGGTGCCCGGATCTCGTGGCTGATGCCGATGACATAGCGGCTCTTGGCGAAATTCGCCGCCTCGGCCACTTCCTTCGCCTTCTGCAACTCGGCATCGGTGCGCTCATGGGCCTCGATCTCGCGCATCAGCATGTGGGTCTGGCGATCGGACTCCTCCTCGGCGGTGCGCCGGCTCTCGTGGGCCAGGACCAGGAGCCAGGCGGCGACGCCGGAGACGATCAGCAGGCTGACGAACACCAGCCACAGGGTCCGCGCGATGATCGCCCGGTCGGACGGCGGCCCGATCGCGTCCAGGTAATAGATGAAGGTCAGCGCGCCGCCGATGACCAGCGCGAACACGAACAGCACGCCGATGAAATGGCCGACCCGCGAATGCAGCCCGAGCGCCAGCCGCGACGGCAGCAGGCGGCGCAGCAGGGCCGTGATCTGCTCGACGAAGCGCGCCTCTTCCTTGCAGCTGTCGTGGCAGCGGGCGTCGAGCGTGCAGCAGAGCGAGCAGATGGCGCCGCCATAGGCCGGGCAATAGGCCATGTCCTCGCGCTCGAACACGTTCTCGCAGATCGAGCAGCGCAGTTCGGCGCCCGGCTCCAAGCCGATCTGGGGCGCGCGCGCGATGTAATAGCGCCCCTGGGTCGCCCAGGCGATCAGCGGCGCCGCCACGAAGGCCACGGCCAGGCTGATGAACGGCGCGAAAGCCTGGGACGTGCCGCCGAAACTGCCGAAGAACGCCAATGTCGAGGCAATCACCGCCAGCAGCATGGCTCCGACGCCGACCGGGTTGATGTCGTAGAGGTGTGCGCGCTTGAACTCGATGCCCGGCGGGCTCCAGCCCATCGGCTTGTTGATCACCAGGTCGGCGACGATGGCACCCAGCCAGGCGACGGCGAAATTGGAATAGAGCCCCAGGATCCGTTCGATCACCCCGAAGATGCCGAGGTTCATCAGGGTCAGCGACAGCACGATGTTGAACAGCACCCAGACGACGCGGCCCGGATGGCTGTGGGTCAGGCGCGAGAAGAAGTTCGACCAGGCGATCGAGCCCGCGTAGGCGTTGGTGACGTTGATCTTCATCTGGCAGGTGACGACGAAGATGCCGGTCAGGATCAGCGCCGTCTTCGGCGACAGCGCCAGATATTGCAATGCCACCGAATAGAGCTGGGCGGGCTCGGTCGCATGGAGGTAGGGCACCCCGTGCTGCAGCACGAGCACGGCCAGAAACGAGCCGGCGAACAGCTTGGCCGCGCCCATGAAGATCCAGCCGGGGCCCGCGACCAGCAGGGCGGCCCACCAGCCGAAGCGGTTGCCGGCGGTCCGGCTCGGCAGGAAGCGCAGGTAATCGACCTGCTCGCCGATCTGCGGAATGAGCGAGAGCAGGATCGAGGCCGCGATGCCGAACAGCAGCAGGTCGAACCGGCCGCTGCCGTTACCCAGCAGGCCGCGATAGTCGGTCCAGTCGGCGATCTCGGCCGGATGGCCGACCGCGATCACGACCAGCGGCACGATCTGGAAGAACAGCCAGATCGGCTGGGTCCAGACCTGCAGCCGGCTGATCATCTTGATGCCGTATGCGACGATCGGGATGACCGCGACCGAGGCCAGCACATATCCCACCGGCTGCGGGATCCCGAAACAGGTCTCCAGCGCCGTCGACATGATCACGGCCTCGACCGCGAACAGGATGAAGGTGAACGAGGCATAGACCAGCGAGGTGATGGTCGAGCCGATATAGCCGAAACCCGCGCCGCGGGTCAGCAGGTCGACGTCGACGCCGTGGCGGATCGCGTAGTAGCAGATCGGCAGACCGGTCGCGAAGATCAGCAACCCCACCGCCAGGATCGCCGCCGCCGTGTTGGTGAAGCCGTAGTTGAGCGTCAAGCTGCCGCCGATCGCCTCGCACGCCAGGAACGAGATGGCCCCGACCGCGGTATTGGCGACCCGGAACGCGGACCAGCGCCGGGCCTTCTTCGCCGTGAAGCGCAGCGCGTAATCCTCGAGCGTCTGGTTGGCGACCCACTGGTTATACTGCCGCCGCTCGCGAACGATCCGCTGCCGCCCGCTCATGCCCGATGTCCTCGCCCCGATGCGTTCGAACGGATGCCTGGCAAGAACGGTGCCGAAGCCCATGCGAGGGACATGCCCCCGAGGAGGCTCGACCGGCGGCCGTGACCGCCAAAAAAATAGGCAATGGGCAATTGTTCCGCCCTAAGACTGGAACTTCCCCGACACCAACCTGGGTTATTCGTAAGCGGAGACGATGCGATCGAGGGTCCCGTCGGCCTTCATCGATGCGAGCGCATCGGTCAGCGCCGCGACGAGCGCCGGGCTGCACAGCCTGGAGCAGGCCATGTACTGCTCCGTGACGTTCAGGGCTGGTCCAATCACGAGATCTTTGGTTTCCGGGTGATTCTTGATGAACCACCTGGCCTGGGGGATCGTGTTGAACCAGCCATCGGCGCGGCCGGCAAGCATCATTCCCGCTTCCTGCGCGTCGAACCTCACCTGGCGAATTTGGCTTTCCGGAATGCCATTCGCCCGCAGAACATCATATTCCGCAGCACCGAGGCCGACGAGGATATACCGCAACTCCGCCGCGGCTTGCGCGTAGCTCTCGATGCCGCGATCGAGAGTCACGAACGCCCGCCCCATGGACATGATCGGATAGATCCAGGTAAATCGGGTTTCTCTCTCCCGGATTCGAGCCAGACCGGCGATCAATAGATCCTTCCCGGAGCTCACGTCATCCTGTGCCCTTTTCCAGGGCGGAAACTCTACTCTTCCAAGGAATCCGGCCCGCTTCGCCGCCTCGATACAGGCATCTCCTGCAATACCATGCCTCAGTTCATTGCCGCTGAAAGCCTGAGGCGCAGCGTCCGGCAATGCGAAGACCAACTCAGGAACCTCGGCATTTGCCGCTCCCGGCGAAGCAACCACCATCCCGCAGATGAGGGGCAGTATTCTTATTTTCATTGTCTTGCCCCAAACGGGAAAGATCGCCGATCATAGCAGTGTCCGGCTTTCGGCACGGCATATTTCGATACCGCTTCCGGAGGTTTCCGGACTGACCGTGGGATCCGTTCCGCCACCCGGCCTTGCGCCGCTATGCTCGACATCGCCAACCCTGCGGTCGCGCGCGGCAAGGTCAATCTGGCGCGTCGACGTGGCGCCACGATCCCGGAAGGATGGCCGATCTCACCAAACTGGCGGGCGAACTCGGGATCGAAGCTTTTATGGCCACCGACCTGAACGATCCGGCAAAGGCCGCCATGTGCCCGACGGGGGTTGACCCACGGCCGTTGTAACTTTACGACACCTCCGACCGAGCCCGTAGCTCAGTTGGTAGAGCATTCGACTTTTAATCGAAGTGTCATGGGTTCGAATCCCATCGGGCTCACCATGATCAGGCCCCCGGACGTGCCAGGTGCATTTCCGGGGGCTTTTTCGTGGTCCCGCATCGCGTATGAGCGCGTTCACACGCGCGGCCACCCCTGCTGGGTGATCATCCCCCTCAGCCAATCGGCATGAACGGCAGCACGGGGATTTCAGATGACGATGAGATCGGATTTGAACAAGGCGGTCACGTTCTGGACCGTGCTTGCCGGGGTCGCGACGATCGCCCTGGCGACGGTGGTCGGCAATCTGGCGCCGACCCTGTTGCCGGCCGGTTCCCGAGATGCGCTGGGCCTCGTCGGGCTCGGCCTGTTCCTGGCCGCCCATGGTGTCGCGATCGGCATCAGCCTGCGACGGGCACCGGAGCCTGCGGCCCCCCGCGCGCCCGTGGCGCTTCGCCTGGTGGAGCGCGAAGCATGAAAACCCGGCTTTCGAACTCAGCCCGGCGCCGCGACCATTTTCGCCGCTGCTTCATCCTGTTCGGCAAAGCGGGTTTTCAGCCTATCGACGACCCGCGGGGAGACGAAATGGCCGACGTCGCCGTCCAGCCGCCCTATCTCCTTGACGAACCGCGACGAGATGAATTGATGCCGGTCTGACGACATCAGGAACACGGTCTCGACGGTCGGGTTGAGATGCGAGTTCATGCCGGCCATCTGGAATTCATATTCGAAGTCCGAAACGGCGCGCAGCCCCCGGATGATCACCCGGGCGCCGACCGCGACGGCGAAATTCATCAACAACACGTCGAACGGCCGTACTTCGATCCGCGCGGCCAAGGCACGATCGGGCAGATGGGCGATCTCGTCCTCGACCAGGGCGACCCGTTCGGCGGTCTTGAACAGCGGCCCCTTGCCGTCGTTCTTGGCCACGCCCACGATCAGATGATCGACCAAGGCGGCCGCCCGGACGATGACGTCCAGGTGGCCGTTGGTGATCGGATCGAACGTACCGGGATAGACGCCGATGCGCGGCTGGCTCATCCGGGACTCCCTTCCCTGTTGCGCTGATCCGATCAGGCGGCGGGCCCGTCGCCCTCGGGCGTCTCCGCCGGGGGAATGGCCTCACCCATCTCGTCCGCGCCGCCCGGCTCGTCGCCCTCTTCGGCCCCGGCCGCATCGGCCGGATCCTTCATGGACGCGATCGACACCACGCGCTCGGTCTCGCCGGCCCGGAACACGGTCACGCCCTGGGTCCGGCGCCCCGAGATGCGGATGTCGTCGACCGGGCAACGGATGACCTGGCCCTCGTTCGAGACCAGCACGATCTCGTCGTCATGCTCGACCGGGAACACGGCCAGCACCTCATCCTTGCGCCGGGCCACGTCCATGTTGTCGATGCCCTGACCGCCGCGCTTGGTGATGCGGAAATGATAAGCCGAGGTGCGGACGCCGAAACCCTTGGTCGATACGGTCAGCAGGAACTGCTCGCGCGCCTCAAGCTCGTTATAGCGCGCCTCGTCGATTTCTGCGGGACCGCCGGCTTCGCCGTCCTCGACCTCCGCCTCGGGCTCGACTTCGGCGATCTCGGTTTCGCCCTCGGCCTCGCCCGATGCGGCACGGCGCTTCTTGTTGGACAGGCTGAGGAAGGCCTCGCGCTCGCCGGCGCTCGCTTCGACATGGTCGATGATCGACATGGAGATGACCGCGTCGTCGCCATTCTTGTCCAAGAGGCGGATGCCGCGCACGCCGACCGAATTGCGGCCGGCGAACACACGCACGTCGTCGGCGCGGAACCGGATGCAGCGGCCGCGCCGGGTCGCCAGCAGCACGTCATGGTCGGCGGTGCAGATGCCGACGCCGATCAGCGAATCGTCGGCGTCCTCGCCCTCGAACTTCATGGCGATCTTGCCGTTCGACATGACGTTGGCGAAATCGGCGAGCGAGTTCCGGCGGACGTTGCCCTTGGACGTACCGAACATGACCGTATAGTCGCCCCAGGTCGCCTCGTCCTCGGGCAGCGGCAGGATCGCCGAGATCGATTCGCCCGGCTGGATGTTCGGCAGCAGGTTGATGATCGCCCGCCCGCGCGACTGGGGCGTGCCCACCGGCAGGCGCCAGACCTTGAGCTTGTAGAACTTGCCGCTGGAGGTGAAGAACAGCACCGGCGTATGGGTCGAGGCCACGAACAGCTGACTGACCGAATCCTCGTCGCGGATCGCCATGCCCGAGCGGCCGCGACCGCCGCGGCGCTGGGCGCGGTAGGTCGAGGCCGGCACGCGCTTGATCGCGCCGTTCATGCTGACCGTGACGACCATGTCCTCGCGCTCGATCAGGTCCTCGATGTCGGTCTCGTGCTCGACATCCTCGATCTGGGTCTTGCGGGGCGTGGCGAACTGGTCGCGGATCTCCTGCAGTTCCGCGCGCATGATCTCGTACTTGCGGTCCTTCGAACGCAGGATCGACAGCAGTTCGGAGATCTTGGCGACGATTTCGCTCAGCTCGGCCGCGATCTTGTCGCGCTCGAGGCCGGTCAGGCGCTGCAGGCGCAGTTCCAGGATGGCCTTGGCCTGCGGCTCCGACAGGTAATAGGTCTGGTCGGATCCCACACCTCGGCCGGGCTCGCTGATCAGCTCGATCAGCGGCGCCACGTCGGCGGCCGGCCAGGAGCGGGAGGTCAGCTGGTGCAGGGCCTCGACCGGATCGCGCGCATAGCGGATGACGCGGATGATCTCGTCGATGTTCGCGACCGCGACCGCGAGGCCGGCCAAGACATGGGCGCGCTCGCGCGCCTTGCCCAGCTCGAAGATGGTGCGGCGGGTGATGACCTCTTCGCGGAACTCGATGAACAGCGCGATGATGTCCTTCAAGGTCATCAGTTCCGGCCGACCGCGATTGAGGGCCAGGGTATTGACGCCGAAGGTCGTCTGCAGCGGCGTATGCCGGAACAGCTGGTTCATCACCACGTCGGGCGACGCGTCGCGCTTGATCTCGATGACCATGCGCACGCCGTCGCGGTCCGACTCGTCGCGCAGGTCGGAGATGCCCTCGACCAGCTTCTCGCGGACGACCTCGCCGATGCGTTCCATCAGGCGCGACTTGTTCACCTGATAGGGGATCTCGGTGACGATGATCGCTTCACGATCCTTGCGGACTTCCTCGACATGGTGGCGGCAGCGCATGACGACGGAGCCGCGCCCGGTCTGCGCGGCTGCGCGGCTGCCGCTGCGCCCCATGATCAGGCCGCCGGTCGGGAAGTCGGGGCCGGGAACGATCTGCAGCAGCTCGTCGATCGTGATGCCGGGATTTTCGATATAGGCAAAGCAGGCATCGATCACCTCGCCCAGGTTATGGGGCGGGATGTTGGTCGCCATGCCGACGGCGATGCCGCCGGCGCCATTCACGAGGATGTTGGGGAATCGGGCCGGCAGCACCATCGGCTCGACGGTGCGCTCGTCGTAGTTCGGCTGGAAATCGACGGTGCTCTTGTCGATGTCGGCCAGCATGTATTCCGACACTTTGGCGAGGCGCGCCTCGGTGTAGCGCATCGCCGCCGCCCGGTCGCCGTCCATCGAGCCGAAATTGCCCTGGCCCTGGATCAGTGGCAGGCGCATGGAAAAATCCTGCGCCATGCGGACCAGGGCCTCGTAGATCGAGCTGTCGCCATGGGGATGGTATTTACCCATGACGTCGCCGACCGCGCGGGCGGACTTGCGGAAGGCCCGGTTCCATTCGTTGCCGGTCTCCTTCATCGCATAGAGAATGCGGCGGTGGACCGGTTTCAGGCCGTCACGGACGTCGGGCAGCGCACGCGACACGATCACGCTCATGGCGTAATCGAGGTACGAGCGCTTCATCTCGTCTTCGATGGTGACGGGGGTGATGTCGAAGGGCGTTGGGGCGGACGGTGTTGTGACCAAGGTCGGGGCAATCGTACTCTAGTGGAGTGCCGGGCCGACCATCGTCGCCACGCTCTCGGGCGCTCGGCGGCAATGGGCGGCACGGTCGGGGGCGGACCCTAGCAAAGTTTCCCCGCCGCAACAATCCGGGGGTATAGAGAGGGTATTCGCCTCGCGTTTCCGCCGTACCTTCCAACGCTCTGCTGACGGCCGCATCGTCCGGCCTGCGCCGAAGGAATATCCCGCACGATGAGCGCGCTCGCCAATTTTTTCGACAGCTCGACCTTGCTCGCCCACGGGACCTGTCTTTTCTGGCGGCCGGACCTGTTGTGGCTGCATGTGTTTTCCGACCTGGCGATCGGTGCCGCCTATTATTCCATTCCCGTGGCATTGCTCCTGTTCCTGGCCCGGCGCCAGAGCGTCGAATTCACCGGCCTCATCGGCCTGTTCGCGGCCTTCATCATCGCGTGCGGCACGACCCATTTCTTCAGTGTCTGGAACTTGTGGCACGCCGATTATGCGGCTGAAGGCCTGGCGAAGGCGTTGACGGCCGCAATCTCCGTGGTCACGGCGATCCTCATCTGGCCGATGCTGCGGCACGCGCTGGTCCTGCCCTCGCCCTCGGCGCTCGAACAGATCAACGACGACCTGTCGATCCAGATCCGGGAGCGCAGCGCCGCCGCGGAGAGCCTGCGACAGTCCGAGGACCGCTATCGCACGCTCTACAACCGCTCGCCGGCCCCCATGCACTCGCTCGACGCCGGCGGCCGCCTGATCGGCGTCAGCGACTATTGGCTGACCATGCTGGGATACGAACGCGACGAGGTGATCGGCCGTCATCTGAGCGAATTCATGGTGCCCCGATCGGCGGTCCGTTTCCAGGAAAGCCACTGGGATGAATTCCTCGCGGTCGGCGAGGTGCGCGACGAACCCTATGAATTCATCCGGCACGACGGCCAAATCGTCGATGTGCTGCTGTCCTCGCGCCTGGAGCGCGACCAGACCGGCGCCTTCCGTCAGTCCTTCGCCCTGCTGGTCGACGTCACCGACCGCAATCGAGCCGAGGCCGCCCTGAAGCGCGAGCGCGAATTCTCTGAGCTGCTGGTGCGCAGTTCACCACAGGGCGTCTTCGCGTTCGACCGCGACCTGAAGCTGACGCTGTGGAATTCGGCGCTCGAGCGCATGACCGGCGTCAATGCCGACGAGATCCTGGGCCGGCGGCCCGAACTGTTCGGCGACGGCTACGGCGCCAGCGGCGTGCTCGACGCCATGGAGTCGGCGATCAACGGCCGGTCCGTGACGATCGCGGACGAGCCGTTCGTCTTTTCCACGGCCGGTCGGCGCGGCTTCTTCGAGGCGACCGTGGCCCCGGTCTATGGCGAGGCCGGCATCATCCTGGGCGGCGTCGCCTTCCTGCACGAGACGACCGAGCAGCGCGGGTTGGAAGAGGCTTTGCGCCAGGCACAGAAGATGGAGGCGGTGGGTCAGCTGACCGGCGGCATCGCCCATGATTTCAACAACGTGCTGACGATCGTCGCCGGCAATCTGGAACTGCTGGAGATGCGGCTGACCGACCGGCCGGACGTGAAGCGTCTGGCCGCTGCAGCCTCCATGGCGGTGAGCCGGGCCGAACGGCTGACCCAACAGCTGCTGGCTTTTTCGCGCAAGCAGCAGCTGCAGCCGGAGCCGCTCGACCTCAATGCGGTGATTTCCGGCATCCGCGACCTGTTGCGCAAGACGGTGGGCGAGCGGATCGAGATCGATTTCCGGCCGGGCGAGGCACTCTGGCAGAGCCTGGTCGACCGCAACCAAGTCGAGAGCATGCTGCTGAACCTGATCCTGAACGCGCGCGACGCCCTGCCCGATGGCGGCCGGATCACGATCGAGACGGAAAATGCCCAACCACGTTCCAGCATGGTGCTGGGCCTGCCGCCCGGGCTCGACTCGAGCGTGCTGCTGACCGTCACGGACACCGGGACCGGCATGCCGCAGGACGTGCTGGATCGCGTGTTCGAACCGTTCTTCACGACCAAGCCCCAGGGCCGTGGCACCGGGCTGGGGTTGAGCATGATCTATGGCTTCGTGCGCCAGTCCGGCGGCCATATCGTGATCGAAAGCACGGAGGGCACCGGCACCCGCGTCCTGATCTACCTGCCGCGCGCGCTCGGCAAGATGGTGCCCGATGCGGCCCAGCCCCATCGCGAAGTAAGTCTGGGCCGGGGCGAGACCGTGCTTGTGGTCGAGGACGACGAGGCAGTCCGGCAATATGCCTGCGGCGTGTTGGACGATCTGGGCTACCGGGTGATCGAAGCCGAGACCGGCGATGCCGGCCTGGTCGCGACCGAGACCAATCCCGAGATCGACATCGTCCTGACCGACATCGTCATGCCCGGGCTGCTCGACGGCGTCATGATGGCGCGCGAGATCCAGAAGCGCCGGCCGAACCTGAAGATCCTGTTCACGTCCGGCTATTCCGACACCCAGCCCCAGGAGGGCGGCCTGGTCAGCTCGGCCAATTTCCTGAAGAAGCCCTATCGCCCGGCCGATCTCGCCGAGAAGCTGCGGGCGCTGCTTCTGGCGTCGGCGACCTGACGAGCGCCGATGCCGGACAAATTCGACCGCGAGCGGCTGATCAAGCTGCTGGGCATGCTGGGTTCCGCCCATGACGGCGAGGTGCTGAACGCGGCGCGCCATATCGAAGCCATGGTGCGCGCCGGCGGTCGCGACTGGGACAAGTTGCTGAGCCCCGCGCCCGCCACGGCGGTTCCGAAGCGCTCATCCGACAAGGCCGACCTGCGCAAGCTCGACGAGTTGCTGGCGGCGACCCAGGTGTCCGATATCCTGAAGCTGCGTCTCGCCGCCCTGCGCGACGCGCTGAAGGCAGGGCGGATCGGCGACCGGGACCGTCACCTGCTGCGCATGCTCCATCGCAAGGCGGTGATCGACGGGACGCTGGTGACGGTATGAGGCGCCGAGGTGGCTCGGTCCTGGACGGGAGGGTGCCGATCGGCTATATATAGTTTCAAATGAAACCATAATCGAGGGTGGAGCGCGATGACCCAGATTGACGGCGGCTATCTCTCGGGCTTCGGCAACAGTTTCGCGACCGAGGCGATCGCGGGCGCTTTGCCCGAAGGACAGAATTCGCCGCAGCGGGTGCCGCTCGGTCTCTATGCGGAGCAATTGAGCGGCACGGCCTTCACCGCACCGCGCGGCGAGAGCAAGCGCTCCTGGCTCTATCGCATCCGTCCGACCGCCAGCCACAAGCCCTATCGCCGCATCGACAACGGCCTGATCGGCGGCCGGTTCGCGGACGAGGCGTCGCCCAACCGGCTGCGCTGGGATCCGCTCGACCTGCCCGTCGCGCCGACCGACTTCGTCGACGGGCTGGCGACGGTCGCCGGGAACGGCGACGTCGGATCCGGCAGCGGCGTGTCGATCCATGTCTACCGGGCCAACCGATCGATGGTCGACCGGGTGTTCTACGACGCCGACGGCGAGTTGCTGCTCGTGCCGCAGCAGGGCCGCCTCGCCCTGTTCACCGAGCTGGGACGGCTCGAGGTCGCGCCCGGCGAGATCGCGGTCATGCCGCGCGGTGTGCGCTTCCGGGTCGAGCTGCCCGATGGCGCCGCGCGCGGTTATGTCTGCGAGAACCACGGCGCGCTGTTCCGCCTGCCCGAACTGGGTCCAATCGGCGCCAACGGACTGGCCAATGCCCGGGATTTCCTGACCCCCGCCGCCTGGTTCGAAGAGGTCGAGCGGCCGGTCGAGATCGTTCAGAAATTCCAGGGCAACCTGTGGGCGACCACGCTCGATCACTCGCCGCTCGACGTCGTCGCCTGGCATGGCAATTACGCGCCTTACAAATACGACCTCGCGAAGTTCAACACGATCGGCACGGTCAGCTTCGACCATCCCGATCCGTCGATCTTCACCGTGCTGACCGCGCCCAGCGAGCAGCCGGGCACGGCGAACGCGGATTTCGCGATCTTTCCGCCGCGCTGGATGGTGGCCGAGCATACCTTCCGGCCGCCCTGGTTCCATCGCAACGTCATGAACGAATTCATGGGCCTGATCCACGGTACCTACGATGCCAAGGCCGGCGGTTTCGCCCCGGGCGGCATGAGCCTGCACAATTGCATGTCGGGTCACGGTCCCGATCTCGTAAGCTATGACAAGGCGGTCGGGGCGGAATTGCAGCCGCACAAGATCGACAATACCTTGGCCTTCATGTTCGAGACCCGCTGGGTCATCAGGCCGACCGACTGGGCCCTCGCGGCGCCGGAACTGCAGCAGGATTACGATGCGTGCTGGGACGGGCTCGGCAGCAATTTCCGGAAGTGACGCGCACCCCATGACCCAACTGGATCAGACGCACGCCCAGTCCCGTCGCAGCTGGATCTCCAGTGCCCACGGCCATGCCGATTTCCCGATCCAGAACCTGCCGTTCGGCATCTTCCAGCCGCATAACGGAAGCCCGCGCGGCGGTGTGGCGATCGGCGACGAGATCTTCGACCTGAAGGAAGCCGTCACCCTCGGCCTGTTCTCCGGCGCCATCAGGGAGGCCGCGGAGGCGGCGTCCGGTCCCACGCTCAATCCCCTGATGGCACAGGGCCGTGCCGCACGCGTGGCGCTGCGTGGTCGCCTCTCGGAATTGCTGGACGAGGCCGGTGGCGAGCGCGCCAAGGTCGAGGGCTATCGCACGGTGCTGCTGCACAAGGCGGTGGATTGCACGCTGCACTTGCCGGCCCGGATCGGCGACTACACGGATTTCTATGCCGGCATCAATCACGCGACCAACGTCGGGCGGCTGTTCCGGCCCGACAATCCGCTGATGCCCAACTATAAATACGTGCCGATCGGCTATCACGGCCGCGCCTCGTCGGTGCGGGCGTCCGGCGGCGCGGTGATCCGGCCGAACGGCCAGCGCAAGCCGGCGACCGAGGAATTTCCCAGCTACGGTCCGTCGCGAAATTTCGACTATGAGCTGGAGCTGGGCATCTGGATCGGCCCGGGGAACGGGCTGGGAACGACCATCCCGATCGCAGGAGCGGAAGACCATATCGTGGGCTATTGCCTGCTGAACGACTGGTCCGCGCGCGACATCCAGGGCTGGGAGTACCAGCCGCTGGGCCCGTTCCTGGCCAAGAGCTTCCATACCACGGTCTCGCCCTGGCTGGTGACTCCGGAAGCGCTGGCGCCGTTCCGCGCCGCGCAGAACGTGCGGCCCGAGGGCGATCCCCGGCCGCTCGACTACCTGTGGGACGACGCCGACCAACAGGCCGGCGCGATCGACATCGGCCTCGACGTCTTCCTGCAGACCGCAGGCCGACGCATGGCCGGCGAAGAGCCGGTCCGCATCGGCGGCAGCAACACGCGCGAGCTTTACTGGACGCCTGCGCAACTGGTCGCCCATCACGCGTCCGGCGGCTGCAACCTGGCGCCGGGCGACCTGCTGGGCTCCGGCACCATCTCGGGTACCACGACCGACAGCTTTGGCAGCCTGCTGGAAATCACCGAGGGCGGCCGCAAGCCGCTGGCCTTGCCCTCCGGCGAGACCCGCCGGTTCCTGGAGGACGGCGATGAGGTGATCTTCCGCGCCCGGTGCCGGCGCGACGGCTTCGTCACCATCGGCTTCGGCGAATGCCGCGGCAGGGTCGCACCGGCGATCTAGCGCATCCTCGCGGACCCGATCGGAAAAGGCCGGCCCTCTAGGCCGGCCTTTTTGTCATGCCGGTAGACATTAATACGGCCGCTTCGGGTCATGACGCCAGTCCATTGATATGTATGAGTTGTTTTTAAAATCATTCATTTACAAATAATTACGCGAAGATTGCCGCGAAATTTTCGATTTTCTCGCATAAGATGGGTTACCTGAAGCACCTGCCGAACCCTCTCAGCCAACAAAACCGGCTGCGAGAACACGGAAAACCCACATATTTATGACGCGGTACTGATCATAAATAGCGACAGACAGCCGAAACATATCGGCCGCCGCAAGCGATGAACGGGAGGAATGCGATGACGGTGAAATTCATACTGACCGCCATGATCCTGGGTTCCATGGCGCTCGCCCCTGGCGCCCGGGCACAGGAGAAGGACACGATCGGCATTGCCATGCCGACGAAATCCTCGGCGCGCTGGATCGACGACGGCAACAACATGGTCAAGCAGTTCGAGGCCAAGGGTTACAAGACCGACCTGCAATATGCCGAGGACGACATCCCGAACCAGCTCGCGCAGATCGAGAACATGATTACCAAGGGCGACAAGATCCTGGTGATCGCGGCGATCGACGGCACCACGCTGTCGGACGTGCTGCAGCAGGCGGCCGACAAGAAGATCAAGATCATCGCGTACGACCGGCTGATCCGCAAATCACCCAACGTCGACTATTATGCGACCTTCGACAATTTCCAGGTCGGCGTGCTGCAGGCGACCTCGATCGAAAAGGCGCTCGGCCTGAAACAAGGCAAGGGTCCGTTCAACATCGAACTGTTCGGTGGCTCGCCCGACGACAACAATGCCTATTTCTTCTACGACGGCGCCATGTCGGTGCTCGATCCCTACATCAAGAGCGGCAAACTGGTCGTCGGCAGCGGCCAGATGGGTATGGACAAGGTCTCGACCCTGCGCTGGGACGGCGCCGTCGCCCAGGCACGTATGGACAATCTGCTGAGCGCCTACTACGGCAACAAGCGGCTCGATGCGGTGCTGTCGCCCTACGACGGGCTCAGCATCGGCATTCTCTCGTCGCTGAAGGGGGTTGGTTACGGCGGTGCCGGCCAGCCCATGCCGATCGTGACCGGCCAGGACGCGGAAATCCCGTCGATCAAGTCGATCATCGCCGGCGAGCAGCATTCGACGATCTACAAGGACACGCGCCAACTGGCCAAAGTCACCGTCGACATGGTCGAGGCGATCGAGAAAAACACGGCGGTGCCGGTCAACGACACCAAGACTTATAACAACGGCATCAAGGTCGTGCCGGCCTATCTGTTGAAGCCGGTAGAGGTCGATGCCGGCAATTGGAAGCAGGTTCTGGTCGACGGCGGCTATTACAAGGAAAGCCAGCTGCACTAGAGCCTGATCCGAACAAACCGACTCGGTTTGATCGGTGGCCCGGTCTCTAGTTATAGGTTTGGAGAGCGTTTCAGATCTGAGGCCGGGCCGGCCTCAGATCATCGTGCTCCAGCGTTGGCGAAACCAAGGGGCCGCCACGGCGTTGGCGGTCTCGAAGGGGAAGGAAGCCATGGACGCGATCCTGGAGATGCGAGGCATCACCAAGACGTTCCCGGGAGTGAACGCTCTCGACAATGTCACCCTCGCGGTGCGCCGCGGCGAAATCCACGCCATCGTCGGCGAGAACGGCGCCGGCAAGTCGACCCTGATGAAGGTGTTGAGCGGCGTCTATCCGCACGGTTCCTACCAGGGGCAGATCGTCTATCGGGGCGAAGAACAACACTTCCGCACCATCGCCGACAGCGAAAAGCTGGGCATCATCATCATCCATCAGGAACTGGCCCTGGTGCCGCAATTGTCGATCGCCGAGAACGTCTTCCTCGGCAACGAGCGCGCTCGCCACGGCGTGATCGACTGGCTGGCGGTGATGAACCAGACCAAGGCGCTGCTCGACATCGTGGGCCTGGACGAGCCGCCGGAGACGCTCGTCACTCATCTGGGCGTCGGCAAGCAGCAGCTGGTCGAGATCGCCAAGGCGCTGTCGAAAGAGGTAAAGCTGCTGATCCTCGACGAACCGACGGCCAGCCTGAACGAAAGCGACAGCGACGTGCTGCTCGACCTGCTGCTGGCGCTGAAGGCACAGGGCATCACCTCGATCCTGATCTCGCACAAGCTGAACGAAATTTCGAAGGTGGCCGACAGCATCACGGTGCTGCGCGACGGCGCCACGGTCGAAAGCTTCGATTGCCGCGCCGAGCCGATCAGCGAGGACCGCATCATCCGCAACATGGTCGGTCGAGCGCTCGACGATCGCTATCCCAAGCGCACGCCGGCGATCGGCGACGTGCTGTTCGAGGTTCGGAACTGGAGCGTCCAGCACCACCGCCATGCCGGGCGGCAGGTCATCCGGGACATCGACCTCAACGTGCGGCGCGGCGAGATCGTCGGCATCGCCGGCCTGATGGGGGCCGGCCGGACCGAGTTCGCCATGAGCGTGTTCGGCCGCTCCTACGGCCGCAACATCACCGGCACGGCCTATCTGGAAGGCAAGGAAGTCGATCTCGGCACGGTGCAGAAGGCGATCGCCCAGGGCGTCGCCTATGCGACAGAGGACCGCAAGCACTACGGCCTCGTGCTCGACGACAGCATCCTGCACAACGTCTCGCTCGCCAACCTCCGGGGCGTGTCCCGCCATCTGGTGATCGACGACGGCCGCGAGGCCGCCGTCGCCAACGACTATCGGCGCCAGCTCAAGATCCGCTGCTCGGGCATTCTGCAGACCGCCGGCACCCTGTCGGGCGGCAACCAGCAAAAGGTCGTCCTCAGCAAATGGCTCTATGCCGATCCGCGCCTGCTGATCCTGGACGAGCCGACGCGCGGCATCGACATAGGCGCCAAATACGAGATCTACACGATCATCAATCATCTCGCCGACGAGGGCAAAGCGGTGTTGATGATCTCGTCGGAGATGCCGGAACTGCTGGGCGTCTGCGATCGGATCTACGTCATGAACGAAGGCCGGATCGTCGCCGAGATGCCGGCCGCCGACGCGTCGCAGGAAAAGATCATGAGATCGATCGTGAAGGCCGGGGAGAGAGCGTCATGAGCCTGAAGTTCACAGTCCCCGCGGCGAAGGAAAGCCGCCCGCCCCAGCCGCCGGCAAAGGGGGCGTGGCGCGGGCATCTGCGCGAATACGGCATGATCCTGTCGCTCGCCGTCATCGTCCTCTTCTTCGAGAAGACGACGAACGGGGCGCTGCTGCTGCCGCTCAATCTCACCAATCTGGTGCTGCAGAACAGCTACATCGTCATCATGGCGCTGGGCATGCTGCTGGTCATCGTCGCCGGGCACATCGACCTGTCGGTCGGCTCCGTCTCGGGCTTCATCGGCGCGCTCGCCGCTGTGCTGATGGTGCAGTTCCATCTGAATTTCATCCTGACGTCGCTGCTGTGCCTGGCGGCCGGCGCGCTGATCGGTGCCGCACAGGGCTATTGGATCGCGTATTTCAAGATCCCCTCTTTCATCGTCACCCTGGCCGGCATGCTGGTGTTTCGCGGCCTGTGCCTGGTGACGCTCGCCGGCCAGTCGATCGGACCGTTCCCGGTCGATTTTCAGAAATTGAGTTCCGGCTTCCTGCCGGACGTGCTGGCCGGCGGCAAGCTCAACGTCACGTCGCTCGTCCTCACCATCCTGCTGACCGCCTCTCTGGTCGGGCTGGCCTGGCGCAATCGCGTCAAGCGGCTGGAGAACGGCATCTCGCAAGAATCGCCGCTGTTCTTCTGGCTGAAGCACGTGGTCATGGCCGTCGCCGTCCTGGGGCTGGGCTACCTGCTATCGTCCTACAAGGGCCTGCCGAACGTCCTCATCATCATGATCGTGCTGATCGCGCTCTATACGTTCGCGACGTTGCGCACGACGATCGGCCGCCGCATCTATGCGCTTGGCGGTAACGAGAAGGCGGCACGGCTGTCGGGCATCAATACCGAACGGCTGACGTTCCTCACCTTCGTCAACATGGGCGTGCTGGCGGCCCTGGCCGGGCTGGTGTTCGCCGCCCGGCTCAACACCGCGACACCGAAGGCCGGCCTGTCGTTCGAACTTGACGTCATCGCAGCGTGCTTCATCGGCGGCGCCTCGGCGTCCGGCGGCGTCGGCAAGGTGACCGGGGCCGTGATCGGCGCCTTCATCATGGGCATCATGAACAACGGCATGTCGATCGTCGGCGTCGGCATCGACTGGCAGCAGGTCATCAAGGGCCTGGTGCTGCTCGCCGCCGTGTGCTTCGACGTCTACAACCGCAACCGGTCGTGACCGCTCGGACCCGCCGCGCACGGGTCGCGGCAACGGGCCGAATTCTCAATCGATGCGCGTGTCCGTCGCGATCCAGTTAACCTCCCATGTCTTGCCGCCATCCGGCGAGAAGGCCTGTTCGAAGTGGCACGTCCTGGGAGTGATGTCGGAGATGACGAAGCGCACAAGGATGGCCCGGCCGTTCAGCGTTTCCTGGTCATAAAATTCGCCGCGGCCCTTCTCGAAAGCACCGACCGTGGGCGAGCCGAAGCCGCCGCCGCTGCTGTTGGCGAAATTGAGGCTCCATTGGCGCGAGACGGGATCATAAAGCCGAAGGGACAGGGCTTCGATATGCCCCGGCGGACCGTCGACCTCGAGCTCCAGCAGGTTGGCGCGACCGTCCCAGACCTTTCGGACGGTCGTCGTGCCTTCGTACCCAACCCACGTCGTCGATCCGGTCAGCGGATGCACCAGGCGTGACAGGCTCGTCTTCCAAGTGCCGATCTCGAAATCGAAATCCTTCTGCCCGTCTTGCGGCACGGCCGGCCGCACCGCGCTTGACGGCGCCGCGGCGGAGGTCTGCGAGGCACAGCCCGATAACGGCGGGAGGATGGCGACCAGGCCGCAGAGCAGAGTGCCGATCCGAAGCCGTCGTTTCATGGGGATGGGCTCGCAACTCTCTGAAAGAAAGGCCGCTCGCGTCTGCGGCATCGCCATTGACGATGGTGCGTTACCCTATGTCGTAGGAATGCAGCTCCGAAAGGACCACTCCTCGGAAAAACAACCGGTCCACTCGCCGCGACCGCTCAGAAATCGTCCTCATAGGCGGCGATGATCTTGCGGATGATACCGTCACGATTCATCTGTTCGACTGCCCGATTGATCCGTCCCAGAACCTCGGCCCCGTCGGGCCGGCTCTTCGCGATGGCCATGTAGTTCGGGTCGATCGCGATCGGCGTGGAATGGATCACCAGATTGCGCAGTTCGATGCCGGCGGCACTGGCATTGAACATCACGGCCGGCGTGCCGCCCGACACGATTGCACCCTCGATCCGGCCGGCGACCAGCATCTTCAGGCGCTCGACATGGCCGCTGTCGCGCACCGCATTGAACGTGTCCAGCGCCGCCTCCAGCGAGGGACCGTAGCTGCTGCCACGCTGGATGCCGATCGTTCGGCCGGCGAGATCCTTCAGGCTCTCGAACGGAAAGTCGGCGCCGCGCCGGGTCACCAGCACGACACGATCCTCGAAGACCACATCGGAATATTCGAACAGCCGGTCACGGTCCGGCGTGTGGGAGAATGCAGTGATCACGCCCTCCCCGGCCTCGGCGGCGGCGACGGCGCGTGCCCAGGGAATTGCCTCGACTTCAGGCTCGTAGCCCGCGAGGCGCATCGCTTCGACGGAGATTTCCACCAGATAGCCGGTAGCTTTACCCTGGTCGAGATAGGTCTTGGGCGGCGTCTGCGAGCTGGTGAACAGGCGCAGATGGGGCAAATCCCCCGCCATGGCGCCAGCGGAACCGGCACCCAGGAAACACGCGATCAGCGCCAGCAGACCGAAGCCGCGCACTGCACCTCTCCCATACCGGCGACCGACGCTTCCCGATGGAGCGTCCTCTCACTCCAAACCGCGGCCACGGCCGCGCGGACAGCTTGCCCGACAAGGATTGACGGAATCCTACCGGCCGCGCGACTTCTGAAAGCCAGCTGCAATCCGTACCGGCAAGCCGGTCGATGCTCGCGAAAAACAAAAATGGCCGGAACCTGAGGTCCGACCATTCTTGCAACATCAGATTTTGGAAAGGCTCAGAACGGGATCTCGTCATCGAGATCGGTCGCTGGGGCAGGCCCGCCGCCACCGCTACGCCCACCGCCGCCGCCCCCGCTGGAGCTGCCGCGCGACCCACCGCCATAGCCGCCACCTCCGCCACCGCTACTGTAGCCGCCGCCTTCGTCGTCGCCGAACTCACCGCCGCCGCCGCCGCCGCCACCCTGGCGGCTGTCGAGCATGGTGAGCTCGCCGCGGAACTTCTGCAGCACGACCTCGGTCGTGTAGCGCTCCTGACCGGAATTATCCGTCCATTTCCGGGTTTGCAGCGCGCCCTCGATATAGACCTTGGCGCCCTTCTTCACGTACCGCTCGACCACGTCGACCAGGCGATCGTTGAAGATCACCACGCGATGCCATTCGGTGCGCTCCTTGCGCTCGCCTGACGTGCGATCCTTCCAGTTTTCCGAGGTCGCAATCGTCAGACTGGCGACCTTGGTGCCGTCGTTGGTCGAGCGGATCTCGGGGTCCTTGCCGAGATTGCCGATCAAAATGACCTTGTTCACCGAACCGGCCATGAAACACCCCTATGCGCCATTGAAATCGATGCTCATGAGGTAGGCTGGAAGACCCGGGCGACGCAAGCCCGAGTTTACCCGACCGCGCCGATTTGATAGGCGATGGCGTTCGACAGGCGCAGCACCTGGGCATAGAGCGCCAGCAGCGGATCGAATAGGGTTTCATGCTCGCGCGCGTAGCCCTGGGCCGCCTCACCCTCGTAGGTCGAGGGCTCGTCGCTGCCCGCCGCCGCCGGCACCGCGCCATCGTCGACCTTGGGGAAAATCTCCTTCAGCAGCTGCACCGCGCCCGGCACGTCGAGCCGGATCAACCGGGTCACGATGTCGGCCCGCATCAGGCCGTGGTGCGGCGAGAAATCCGGTACATGCATGGCCAGCAGGTAGATCCGGTGGATGAGCGCCAGGCGCACGACATGCAACAGGACGAGTGTGTGCTGGCGATCGGGCTCCAGCTTGCCTTCGAGCCCGCCGCCATAGGCGCCGGCCCGGTCGGTCAGGTCGAGGAAATCCGCCTGCAGTCTCCGATAGAGCTTGATCAGCGCCGGATGCAGGTCGAGCCGTTCCAAGGCACTCGACACGCCGCGCAGCTCCATCGCCCGCTCCGGCCGCCGGGTCCGGGCCGAGCGCGACAGCCACATGCCGGGATTGAGCGTGTCGATATGGGCGCGCAGCACGTCGAGGTCGCTGAAGCCCAGTGCCGTCTCGACCATGACCATGGCGCGGCGGAAGCGCGGCGAGCGCTGACACAGCTCGTCGAATAATTCCGGATCCTTGGCCCGCGCGCGGCCGACGCCGAACAGCGTGTTGGCCAGCAAGCCCAGCTGCTGCAGGATCGCGTTGTTCGGGATCGCGCGGATCTGCGAGACATGGGTCACTTCCATGGCGCGCGCCGAACCGTCGTGCTGGCGCTTGGTCGGGCGCGAGCCGGTGCGCGGCACCAGGTTGGCGCCGTAGGCGCTGACCAGGACCGCGTAGTTCGGATCCTCGACCAGGCTCTCGAACAGCTGCTGGATGGTCGCGAAGAATTCGACCGCATAGTCGTTCTCGCGATAGATCGGGTCGTCGATCGCTTCGGGGTCGGGCAACAGCATGGTTTCGAACACGCCGCGCATCACCGCCAGCGCCGAGGCGAAACCCATGAACGGCAGGAAGCCGTCGCCACCCTGGAAGCTCACCTCCTCCTTCACCGCGATGCCGAATTTCTCGAAATTGGCGCGCGTCACCGGCGGGCTGACATAGCGCAACCGGTCGGCCAGGCTGGACGGATGGCCGCCGCGGCCGATCGATTCACCATGGGTGTTGAACAGCACGATCTGCACGTCGGTCAGTTCGTGACGCTCCAACAGTCCGGCAAGGCGCAGGCGCAGCCGCTCGATCATGAAGGTCGCCGCCATCTGGCCGAGGTAGCGCCCGGAATCGGAGAAGCCGAACTGCACGGTCAACCGGCCGGTGCGCTTCAGATAGTCCTTGTAGTGCGGACTGCGCAGGGCCTCCTCGATGATGCCGTCGCCGCGCTCCAGCGCCTCGGCGGTCTCGTAGAGCGGCGAAATCTCGACCTGGTCCTCGACGCCGAACAGGCGGGCGTAATAGAGCGCGGTCAGCAAGGTGAAGCCGGCCTCGGTCTCGGCGATCAGGAAGCGGACCGGCGTGTCGGCATCGACGTATTTCACCATCTGCCGTACGATCATGAACAGGCGCTTGGCGGTCGCCCGCTCGGCCATCAGGTCGGCGAAATTGACCGTCACCGGCGTGACCGACCCCAGCAGGTCGTTGATCGCATTGTGATAGCTGCGCCGATGGCTCGGATCGTTCGGCGCCGTCTCCATGCCGACCTGCTTGCGGATGGCATTGTGCAACTGGGTCGCGTTCAGGCGAACATGAGTATGGGCCAGGCCCAGCCCGTGGCTGGCGAGGCTGGCGTCGAGCGTGACGAGGTCGCGCTGGATCGTCCGATCCTCGGTCGCGGCCAGTGCCGCCGCGACGACCGCCCGCAGCGGCGCCGCCGTGACCAGCCCGGCCTCTCGCCCGGTGACGAACAGATGGGACAGGTCGCCGACCCGTTCCGGATGGCCGGCGACTGCGGCCAGCAGGACCTGCTGCTGCTCGACCATCGTGACGGCCCCGTCCAGCAGCGTTCCGGCCGGTGCCAAGGCGTCGGCGACGGCCGGGTCGGCCCCGCCGATCCGCGCGATCGCGAGCTGATGGCGCTTCAACTGCGCGAGCTTGACGCCGAGACGCTTCGCCACCGTATCGCTCCAGGCGATGTCGGTTCGGCCGTCCAGGTCGTAGCCGACCCAGGAGGCCGCCGTGATCAGGTTCGGCCGCAGCTGGCTCCAATGGTCGGGATAGAGTTCGGCCGCGACGTCGAGCACGATCTCGTTGGTCCGGTCCAGCGCGTCCTGGATGTGGCCCAGCGCCTCGATCGAGAAATCATGCTCGACCGCGAGCGTCAGGTTGCCGGGCGGCAGGTGATCGGCGTTCATGACCTCGCGCAACGTATCGGCGCCGGCCGACGCCCCCAGCGGACCGCCCGCCTCCTCGCGACCCGTCGCCATGCGCATCAGCGCGCGCGACAGCTCGATCTTCATGCCGAAGGTCGGGTGCGCGGTCAGCACGATGCCCAGCACGGCGCGCTCGATCCGCGTACGAAACGCGTCGAACGACAGCAGCGGCGTGCCGGCGATCGTCCGCACCACGGCAGCGATCGCGAGCGCATTCGCCTGGGGATCAGTATCGCCCAGATAGCGCACCTGCCGGTCGACCCGATCGGCGAAGGATTTGACCGACAACCGCTGCACCAGCTGGTCGATCGCTTCGGGCGACGCCTGCCCACCGTCCATCATGCGTGAGATCTCGAGCGCCATCAGCAGGATCGGATTGCCGAATGGATCGACCTCCGCCTGCTCCGCCAGCACGAAGAGTCGCTCGCGCAACAGCCGTTCGAGCGTCGCGCCATCCGCCGTGGAGGCCGCCGATCCGGCCAGCAGCGCCCGCAGGCGCGAAGCCAGCATGCTGCGTTGCACGCGATCGAAATCAGCTCTTTCGGCCCCTGAATCAGCAAGCATTAGTTTCTCACGACATGGAAATTTGTAACTTTCCATCTTATCGCATTGTGCAGTGCACTTCAGCAAGCGTCCGACGAAACCGCGGCCCGCAAGATAGGTTTTGCTCTATGGCCAACATGTTGTACCGTGGTCCTGTTTTGTTCTCGTCGTGCAGGACAGACATGAGTCGATTTTCCGGGCCGTCGCCCCATATAGTCACGCGACCCCCATACGGAAGAATTTCCTGATGCAGCAGATCAGCGTGCGCGGCGCCCGTGAGCACAATCTCAAGAACGTCGACGTCGACATTCCGCGCGATAAGCTGGTGGTCATCACCGGGCTCAGCGGCTCCGGCAAATCCTCGCTGGCCTTCGACACGATCTATGCCGAAGGCCAGCGCCGCTACGTCGAGAGCCTGTCGGCCTACGCCCGCCAATTCCTGGAACTGATGCAAAAGCCCGACGTCGATTCGATCGAGGGCCTGTCGCCGGCCATCTCGATCGAGCAGAAGACGACGTCGAAGAACCCGCGCTCGACCGTCGGCACGGTGACCGAGATCTACGATTACCTGCGCCTGCTCTATGCCCGCATCGGCATCCCCTACTCGCCCGCGACCGGCCTGCCGATCGAAAGCCAGACCGTCAGCCAGATGGTCGATCGCATCATGACCATGCCGGAAGGCACGCGGCTGCTGCTGCTCGCCCCCGTCGTGCGCGGCCGCAAGGGCGAGTATCGCAAAGAGCTGCTGGAGTTGCAGAAGCGCGGCTTCCAGCGGGTCAAGATCGACGGCACGCTCCATGACATCGAGGATGCGCCGGCGCTCAACAAGAAGCTGAAGCACGATATCGAGGTCGTGGTCGACCGCGTCGTCGTGTCGGCGGAACTGGGCAACCGCCTGGCCGACTCGATCGAAACCGCGCTCGAACTGTCGGACGGGCTGGTATTGACCGAGAATGCCGACGGCGGCGAGCGCACGACCTTCTCGGCCAAGTTCGCTTGTCCCGTCTCGGGGTTCACCATCGACGAGATCGAGCCGCGGCTGTTCTCGTTCAACAACCCGTTCGGTGCCTGCCCGGCCTGCGACGGGTTGGGTGCCAAAATGTATTTCGATCCCGACATGATCGTGCCTGACGAACGCAAATCGCTCGCGAACGGCGCCATCGCGCCCTGGGCCAATTCGACCTCGCAATATTACGCGCAGACGCTCGAGAGCCTCGCCAAGCACTATCACTTCAGCATGAAGACGCCCTGGGCCGAACTGCCCGAGGACGCGCGCCGGGTCATCCTGTTCGGCTCGGACGGCAAGATCGTGCCGCTGACCTATGCCGACGGCCTGCGCAACTACACGACCTCGAAGCCGTTCGAAGGCATCGTGCCGAACATGGACCGGCGCTGGAAAGAGACCGATAGCGCCTGGATCCGGGACGAGCTGTCGCGTTACCAGAACCAGCAGACCTGCGAAGTGTGCGGCGGCGCGCGCCTCAAGCCGGAAGCGCTGGCGGTCAAGATCGGCGGCCTGCATGTCTCCGAGACGACGGCCCTGTCGATCGCCGATGCTGGCCGCTGGTTCGCCAACCTGACCCAGAGCCTGACTCCGAAGCAGACCGAGATCTCCCATCGCATCCTCAAGGAAATCAACGACCGCCTGGGCTTCCTCAACAATGTCGGCCTGGAATACCTGACGCTCGCGCGCGCGTCGGCGACCCTGTCGGGCGGCGAGAGCCAGCGCATCCGCCTCGCTTCCCAGATCGGCTCCGGCTTGACCGGGGTGCTCTATGTGCTGGACGAGCCGTCGATCGGCCTGCACCAGCGTGACAACGACCGGCTGCTGGCGACCCTGCGGCGCCTGCGCGACATCGGCAATACGGTGCTGGTGGTCGAGCATGACGAGGACGCGATCCGCGCGGCCGACTACCTGATCGACATGGGACCGGCCGCCGGCGCCCATGGCGGCCAGATCATCGCCCAGGGCACGCCGGCCGAGGTGATGGCCCATCCGGACAGCCTGACGGGGCTCTACCTGACCGGCGAGCGGTCGATCCCGGTGCCGACCGAACGACGCCGCATCGACAAAAAGAAGGTGCTGGGCATCGTCGGCGCCCGCGGCAACAACCTGCAGAACGTGTCAGCCAAGATCCCGCTCGGCACCTTCACCTGCGTCACCGGCGTATCGGGTGGCGGCAAGTCGACGCTGATCATCGAGACCTTGTACAAGTCGCTGGCCAAGCGGATGAACGGCGCGCGCGAGCAACCGCTTGCCCATGACAAGATCGACGGGCTGGAACGGATCGACAAGATCGTCGACATCGACCAGTCGCCGATCGGCCGCACGCCGCGCTCGAACCCTGCGACTTATACCGGCTGCTTCACGCCGATGCGCGACTGGTTCGCGGGATTGCCCGAGGCCAAGGCACGCGGCTACGCGCCCGGCCGCTTCTCGTTCAACGTCAAGGGCGGCCGGTGCGAGGCGTGCCAGGGTGACGGGCTGATCAAGATCGAGATGCACTTCCTGCCCGACGTCTACGTGCAGTGCGACGTCTGCAAAGGCCGGCGCTACAACCGCGAGACGCTCGACATCACCTTCAAAGGCAAGTCGATCGCCGACGTGCTCGATATGACGGTCGAGGATGGCGCCGAGTTCTTCAAGGCGGTGCCGGCGATCCGCGACAAGCTCAAGACCCTGGAACAGGTCGGCCTCGGCTATATCCATGTCGGCCAATCAGCGACGACGCTGTCGGGCGGCGAGGCGCAGCGGGTCAAGCTGGCCAAGGAACTGTCGCGCCGGGCTACGGGTCAGACGCTCTACATCCTCGACGAGCCCACGACCGGCCTGCATTTCGAGGATGTCCGCAAGCTGCTGGAGGTGCTGCACACCCTGGTCGACCAGGGCAACACGGTGCTGGTCATCGAGCATAACCTGGAAGTGATCAAGACCGCCGACTGGCTGATCGACCTCGGCCCCGAGGGCGGTGCCGGCGGCGGCCGGATCGTTGCCGAGGGCCGGCCGGAGGACGTGGCCGAGGTTGCGGAAAGCTATACCGGCCGGTATCTGGCGCCGTATCTGGCGCGCGCGGCGGAGACCAAGCGCAAGCGGGCCTGAGGACAGGCGCCGGTCGGGCGGCTCCCGCAGGTCCGGACGTGACGATCATGGCCGAAAGCTGGTGATGCCGCATGGCCTCGGATCCCGTTGCCTGTCCCTGCCTGCGGCGACCAGAATGACCGGCGATGAAGCGGCGTTAAACCCCGCCCACGCTAGCGCCGCCCGCCGTCCACGACCAGCACCTGCCCGGTCACCATCGGATGGACCGCCAGGAACAGGATCGCCTCAGCGATTTCCGCCGGCTGGACCAGCCGGTCGAGCAGCGTGATCGCCCGGGTCCGTGCTTTGCGGTCTTCGGGCCAATCCTTGGTCCAGGGCGAGTCGACCAGGCCGGGCGCCACCGCATTGACCCGGACGTCGGGGGCCAGCGCGCGCGCCAGGCTCTTGGTCAGGTTGATCAGCCCGGCCTTGGACGCCCCGTAAGCGATCGAGCTGCCCGCCTGATCGAGGCCGGCGACCGAGGCGGTATTGACGATGGCGCCCCGAGCAGCTTTCAGCGCCGGCGCCGCGGCATGGGCACAGCGGAACGGACCGATGAGGTTGGTCGCGAGGATCGTTTGCCAGAACGCCTCGTCCATCCGGTCGAGATCGGCGAAATCGACGGGAACGGCGGCAGCGGGCGTGCCGGCATTGTTGATCAGAATATCGAGCCCGCCGAGCTGGTCGACGGCCGCCACGACCATGCGCTCCGCCTCGCCGGCCAGGGCCACGCTACCGGGGGCGGCAACGACGTCGAAGCCTTGCCCGCTCAATTCGCCCAACACGTCGGCGGCGCGCGGATCATCGGCCAGATGATTGACCGCGACGCGGGCGCCGCACCGCGCCAGCAGTTCGACCGTCGCGCGGCCGATACCGGAAATGCCGCCGGTTACCAGCGCCCGCTTGCCCGACAGATCTGCCTTCAACATCTTCATTTTCCCTCTGGTCGATCGGTCGCAGCGGTCTAGATGGCGGACCAGGCGCTTATTCCTACGGGCGACCGATAGTGGCGCCCCTAGTGCAACAGGGTTTACACCGAGTTAACACAAATGGGCTCCAATGGCAGCCAGCAGAAACCGCTTGCGGAAATCGGTTGTTGATGAGGGCGCCCGCACGTGAGGCATGATGTCTAGGTCAGGTCAGGAAGAAATTTCGTCGGACCAGGAGTATCGGCTCCTGGAGCAGGTCGACCGCTTGTCGCGTCATCGCGAAGGCCGTCGCGCTGTTCATATCCACTTGTCCCGGCTTCGCTCGGAAAACCGGCGCGACCATCATCTGCGCATTGCCGCCAGCACGTTCGAGAACCAGGTCCGGTCGTTCGAAGGCCAGATGTTTCGCCTGGCCAACCAGGACCTGTTCTTCATCTACCGCGACGTCGATCCGAGCGAGATCGACGAGGCGGTCATGCGCCTGCGCTACCTGTTCACGGACGACCCGCTGGTGCAGGACAGCGACGAGGTCGACGGCTTTTGCACCTGGTACGACCTGGAAAGGCAGTATAACGACCTGCGCGCCGTCGCCCAGGCGCTCTACGAAGACGTCCAGAAGCGCCAGAAGCGCCTGGCGCAGATCGCCGGTACCGGCGGTGCCCACGGCGCCAAGACGCCGATCAATGCCCATCGCCTGGGCGAGCTCATCGACATCATCGCCAAGGCCGACCTGTCCAACCTGCTGCGCCGGCAGGCGGTCTTCGCGATCCTGTCGACCCAGGCGCCCCAGCCTCTGTTCCGCGAGCTGTTCATCTCGATCGGCGACCTGCAGAAGCTGGTGCTGCCGAACTACGACATCCTGGCCAACCGCTGGCTGTTCCAGTACCTGACCGAGACGCTCGACAAGCGCATGCTGGCGATGCTGGGCAAGAACGACGACCCGGCGATCTCCAACTCCTTCAGCGTCAATCTCAACGTCTCGACCATCCTGTCCAAGGAATTCATGGCCTTCGACAGTTCGCTCAAGGCCGGTGCACGCGGCACGATCGTGATCGAGCTGCAGATGCTCGACGTCTATGCCGACATCGCCGCCTTCACCTTCGCCCGCGATTTCGCCCGCGAGCGCGGCTATCGCCTGTGCCTCGACGGGCTGAACGAGCTGACCCTGCCGGTCGTCGACCGCGAGCAACTGGGCATCGACCTCGTCAAGCTGCAGTGGAAATCCAACATGGGCGACGATCGCCTGCCCGAGAAAAAAGCCAAGATCCGCGACATGGTCGAACGAACCGGCAAGACCAAGGTCATCATGTGCCACGTCGACAATGAAGACGCGCTGCGTTTCGGGCATAGCATCGGCATCGCCATGTATCAGGGCCGCTTCATCGACCAACTGGTCGCCCCGCGGACCGCGACCGGCCGGCCCCGCTGACGGTTTTCCGGCACGGGCGCTTGTGAGGGCAGGCACGATCCCTTAGTTTCATCCGAATGAGCAGTTCGTCCCCCGCGGCCGCGGCCGCCGGCCTCACCTTTCCCCAAGCGACGCCGCCGGAGCCCGGCGGCCTGGTGGAAATCGCACCGGGCGTACTCTGGCTGCGATTGGCCCTGCCCTTCGCGCTCAATCATGTGAACATCTACCTGATCGAGGATGACGGCGGCTGGGCCGTGCTCGACACGGGCCTGGGCGACGACGAGACGCGCGCCGCCTGGGAGGCGGTGCTGGCCGGCCCCCTCGCCGGCAGCCGGCTTACCCGCCTGATCGTCACGCATTTCCATCCCGATCACGTCGGACTCGCCGGCTGGCTGTGCGAGCGCCATGGCTTGGCCCTGCACATGAGCCAGACCGAGTACCTGTTCAGCCTGTCGATCCAACTCGACCGGGCCGGCACGGCGGACGAGCAGCTGCGCGTGTTCCACCGCACGACCGGCCTCAACGAGGAACAGATCGAGCAGGTCGTCGGCCGCGGCCACAGCTACCTGAAGCGGACCACGGGCCTGCCGCCGACCTTCCTGCGCCTCATGGCCGGCGACCGGTTGGATCTGGGCGGCCGGGGCTTCGATGTCTCGACCGGCGGCGGCCACGCACCGGAGCAGGTCATGTTGTTTCAACCCGAGTCGAAACTGTTCTTTTCGGCGGACCAGGTGCTGGCCAAGATCTCGCCCAACGTCAGTGTCTGGTCGATGGAACCGGAGGCCGACCCGCTCGGCCTGTATCTGTCGTCCCTGGCCGAAATCCGGGCGACCCTGCCCGAAGACGCCTTCGTGGTCGCGTGCCATAACCTGCCGTTCTACGGCCTGCATCGCCGGATCGACGAGCTGGCGGCCCATCACCAGCAGCGCTGTGGTGAAATTCTCGACGCCTGCCGGGCGGAGCCGAAAAGCGCCGCCGACATCATCCCGATCCTGTTCCGGCGCCCGCTCGATGCCCATCAGACCGGCTTCGCGGTCGGCGAGGTCGTGGCCCATCTGAACTACATGATGCGCCGCCGGGAGCTGTCGCGCGAAACCGGGCGCGACGGCATCCATCTCTACCGCGTCCGCTAGAAAGGCCCGCCCATGGCCGTCGCGATCCCGACCGATCTCCATACCGCGCTCCGGCTGATCGGAGACGGCACGCTGCTGGCGATTCCGCCCGACTATGCCGGCGCCGCGCTCGCGGCAACCCGGGCGCTGATCCGTCGAGGCGTGCGAAACCTTCGCCTGGTCTGCGTACCGCAGAGCGGCCTGCAGGCGGACATGCTGATCGGTGCCGGCGCCGTGGCCGAGATCGAGACCGCCGCCGTGACCCTGGGCGAATACGGCCTGGCCCCGCGCTTCATCGCCGCCATCCGCAGCGGCGCGATCCGCATCAAGGACGCGACCTGCCCGGCGATCCATGCCGGCTTGCAGGCCAGCGAGAAGGGCGCGCCCTTCACTGCGATGCGCGGGTTGATCGGCAGCGACCTGCTGACGGTCCGGCCCGACTGGCGGGTGATCGACAATCCGTTCGGCGAGGGCGGCGACCCGGTGGCGCTCATTCCGGCGATCCGGCCGGACGTGGCGCTGTTCCATGCGCCAATGGCCGATCGCCACGGCAACGTCTGGGTCGGCAAGCGTCGGGAGCTGGTGACCATGGCCCATGCCGCGGCCGATACCGTGGTGACGGTCGAGAAACTCTACGACGGTGATCTGCTGGCCGACGAAACCCTGGCGGCCGGTACCCTGCCAGCGCTCTATGTCAGCGGCATCGCCGTGGTGCCCGAAGGCACATGGCCGATCCGGTTCGGCGCGCGTCCGACCGACGGGGCGCACATGGCCGACTATGCCAAACTCGCCCAGACCGAGGCAGGGTTCCAGACCTATCTCGCCCGCGAGCTGGCCCGATGAGCGCGCCCTGCCGTCCCGAGGAACTGCTGATCGGCGTCGTCGCGGAATTGATCGGCCGGGTGCGTCACGTCGCGGTCGGCGCCCTGTCACCGATCCCGGCCGCCGCGGCCTTGCTGGGCGCCCGGCGCCATGACGGCATGCGGGTCTCGATCCTCAACAGCCGGCGGCACAGCTTCTTCACCGACGGCGGGCGGGAGCTGTTCGACTGTGCCGGCCAGGGCCGGATCGACGCCTTCTTCCTGTCGGGCGGCCAGATCGACGGCGCCGGCAATGTCAATCTGGTCGCGATCGGCGATTATGAGAAGCCCAAGGCGCGGTTCTCCGGCTCGTTCGGCTCCGCCTATCTCTATTACGTCGTGCCCAAGGTGATCCTGTTCCGGCTTGAACATACCAACCGCACCCTGGTCGAGAAGGTGGATTTCGTCTCGGCACCCGGCACCAGTCCCGCTGGGACCTATCGGCCCGGTGGACCGCACGCCCTGGTGACCGAGCTGTGCGTGTTCCATTTCGACCGCCAAGCCGGCCGCTTCACGCTCGCCAGCCTGCATCCTGGCGTGACGCTCGACCAGGTACGCGACCGCACCGGCTTCGCGTTCGAGGCGCCGGAGATCGTGCCGACCACGGCATTCCCGTCCGACGAAGACCTGGCGCTGCTGCGTGGCGCGGTCGCCCAGGACCTCGCCGAAACCTATCCCACCTTTGCCGCCGACGTGCTCGGCTGGCACGCCCCTTCCGGAGAGACCGTCCGATGAGTACCGCGCCGCAACCCCATCCCGGCGCGCTCGCCGGCATCAGGGTGATCGATCTGACCCGCGTTCTGGGTGGCCCCTATTGCACGCAGATCCTGGGCGACCATGGGGCGGAAGTGATCAAGATCGAGCCGCCGACCGGCGACGAGACGCGCGGCTGGGGTCCGCCGTTCCGGGACGGCGACGCGTCCTACTTCATCGGCGTCAATCGCAACAAGCAGGCGATGGCCCTCGATTTCACCAAACCCCAGGCGCGCGAGCTGCTGTTCCGGCTGCTCGAGGATGCCGACGTGCTGGTCGAGAATTTCAAGGCCGGCACGCTTGAACGCTGGGGCATCGGCTATGAACAGACGCTGCGTGCGCGCTTCCCGAAGCTGATCCATGCCCGAGTCTCGGGCTTCGGCAGCGACGGGCCGCTGGGTGGCCGGGTCGGCTACGACGCGGTCATCCAGGGCATGGCCGGGCTGATGAGCGTCAATGGCGAGCGCGGCGGCGCGCCGTTGCGGCTGGGCATTCCGATCGTCGATCTGGCGACCGGCCTCAACACCGCGATCGGCATTCTGATGGCGTTGATCGAGCGCGGCAAATCGGGGCTGGGCCAGTTCGTCGAAGCCTCGCTGTTCGACAGCGGCGTGGCACTGCTGCATCCGCACCTGGCCAACTACCTGCTGAACCACAAGACGCCGGGGCGCACCGGCAGCGCGCATCCGAACATCAGCCCGTACGATTGCTTTCCGACGAAGACGGTGCCGATCTTCCTCGCAGTCGGCAACGACAGGCAATACGCCCTGTTCTGCAAGAGCCTGGGCATCGAAGCCCTGATCGCCGACCCGCGCTTCGCCGCCAACCGGGACCGGGTCGCCAACCGCGACGCGCTGACGGCACTGCTGCAGCCGGTCCTGGACGAGCTGGACGGCCATGCTATCGCCGAGCGGTTGCTGGCCGAGGGCGTGCCGTGCGGTCCCGTGCTCGACCTGCCCGACGTCATCGCCCATCCCCAGACGATCCATCGCGAGATGGTGGTCCATGACGGCGAGTACAGCGGCTTCGGCACGCCGATCAAGCTGTCGCGCACCCCGGGCGGCGTGCGGAGCGTCCCGCAGAAATTCGGCCACGCGACCCGTGCGGTGCTGGGGAAGGCCGGTTATACGGATGCTGAAATCGACCAGCTGGTCGCCGACGGCGTCGCCTTCACGACTCGCGACGGGGCGCCGTGAGCGACCTCCTCGACCGGTCGAGTTTTACTTACTGGCACGAGGATGTGCTGCGCTTCGGCGATCTCGACCGGCAGAACCATGTCAACAACGTCGCCTTCGCCAGTTTCTGCGAGAACGGCCGGGTTCGTTTCTTCGACACGGTCGTGCGCCCGCTGATCGGTTGGGACGATCTGTTCGTGCTGGTCAGGATCGTTATCGACTATCGCCACGAGGTGCATTATCCGGGCTCGATCGAGGTCGGCACCCGGCTGATGAAGCTCGGCCGCAGTTCCGTCACTTTCGGCCAAGGCCTGTTCAACAATGGACGCTGCGTGGCTACGTCCGAGGCCGTCGTCGTGCTGATGGACGTGACGACGCGGAAGTCCCGGCCGTTTCCGGACCACGCCGCGTCGACGCTTCGCGCTCTGGCGGAAAGCCTGCCGAAAGCGATCGAGCAGACCGCATAGCCCGAGAGAACCTGTCCTCGACCACCATGTCGTCCATCATCGGCCTGTAAAGACGGACGGTCCCGTCTAGCCGGTCGACGCCAGCGCGATCTCGCCCTCCGCGGTCTGGAAGCGCGCGGTCACCGTCGTGCCGGCGCCGAGGCGCGACGTGATCTCGAGCGCACCGCCCTGCATCTCCATCAGGCGTCGCGACAGCGGCAGGCCCAGCCCGGTACCGTCGCCCTCCCGGTTGCGGGCGTTGTCGACCTGGCCGAACGGCTCGACCACCTTCACCAGGTCTTCGGGCGAGATGCCGATGCCGGAATCCGCGACCGAAATCGCCGGCGTTCCATCGGCGGCCCGGAAGACCGAGATCCTTACCTGGCCGCCGGTCGGCGTGAATTTTATCGCATTGGACAAAAGATTGAGCAGCACCTGCTTGATCCGCACCGGATCGCCCATCGCGTCCGGCGCATCACCTTCGATCACCGAGCCGAGCTCGACCCCCTTCTGCTCTGCCTTCGTCGCCATCAAGCGGCAGCTCGTCGCGACCAATGTGCCGAGTTCGACCGGTTCCTGATGCAGCACCAGCGCACCCGCCTCAAGCTTCGCGAAATCGAGAATGTCGTTAATGATGGCCAGCAGGTGCTCGCCGCTCGCATGGATATCGTCCACATATTCCCGGTATTTCGGCACGCCCAGCGGACCCAGCGTTTCATGGCGCATCAGGTCGGCAAAGCCGATGACCGCGTTCAACGGCGTGCGCAGTTCGTGGCTCATGTTCGAAAAGAACGCGCTGCGCATGCGGTTCGATCGTTCGGCCTCGTCATGGGCGGCGCGCAGCTTTTCCTCGTTCGCCTTCTGGCGGCTGTTGTCGCGCACCACGCCGACGATTTCGACCGGCGCGCCGGTGACCGCATCGCGCACCAGCTTCAGACGTGTGTCGACCCAGATCAGATGGCCTGCCTTGTGGTGGACACGGTATTCGATCCCGACCACATCGCGCAGACCCGCCGCCAGATCGGCGATCGCGTTCGTGACCATCTGACGATCGGCAGCAAAGACGATGTCGCCGGCGATGCCCGTCTTCAGTTCATCCAACTCGTAGCCCAGGACGTCGCGATAGGCCGGTGACAGATAGACGCGCTGCCCGTCGAGCCGCAGGCGGATGATCATGTCGGTGGAGTTTTCCGCCAACAGCCGGTAGCGCCCCTCGCTCTCGCGCAATTCGTCTTCGCTGCGCACACGCTCGGTCACGTCGCGCAGCATGCTGATGAGTTCGATCGCCTGGCCCGTGACTTCGTCCTTGAGCAGCCGGTCCCGGGCTTCGAGCCATATCGTTCGCCCGTCGCGATGCAGTGCGCGAAAGCTGTACACGCCGATCTCGGGTCCGCTTCCCCGCATCATCGCGCTGAAGCGATCGGCGACCAGAGGCCGATCTTCGGGGTGAACCCGAGAGAGATCGTTGCAATCCGTCATGTCGGCTGGATCGAGCCCGAGGATCTCCCGACAGGCCGGCGATACATAGCGGCGCGTGCCGTCGGGACCGATGCGCAGGATGATGTCGGTCGCATTCTCTGCGATCGCCCGGAACCGTAGCTCGCTCTCGCGCTTTGCCCGCTCGGCGGCGATCCGGGCACCCACGTCGCGGACGACGCTGACGATTTCTCCGGTGGGCTGCCCCGCGCCGTCGCGTACGACCCGCGACTTCGACTCGACCCAGGCCCAATGCCCGGCGGCATGCCGGATGCGATGACAGCTCATCCCTTCCTCGCCACCGTCCAGCAGCCTGTGCCACATCGCAGCCACGTCGGCGCTGTCGTCCGGATGGATGAAGTCCTTCGGGTTGGTCCCGATCAGCTCTTCGGGCGCCACGCCATAGAGGGCGAGCGATGCCGGTGACACGTAGCGCCGTTCCAGCGTCCCGAGATCGTTGACGACGATCATGTCGCCGACATTGTCGGCCAGCAGCCGATAGTCGGCCGTCACCCTCGCATTTTCCGCCGCGGCCGCGCTCTGCCGCCGCCAAAGCACCGCAAGGCGCCAGCCCATCAGCGCCACCACCGAGCCCAGCAGGCCGATGCCAAGCAGATGCGCACGGAAGTCGCGACGCCAGCCTGCCAGCGACTCGCCCTCCTCCGTCGCGACCAGAATCACCAGCGGCAGGTCAGTCAGGCGGCGATAGGTTTCCATCCGCCTGACACCATCGATCATCGACGGCGCCATGAAGGAGCCGTTCGGCGCCTGTCGCACATGGTCGAGGAACAGCGGGCCGTCGGCATAACTGTGCCCGATGGCCGTTTCGAGGAACGGGCGGCGCGTGAGCAGGATGCCATCGCCGCGGAACACGACGATCGTACCCTGCTGACCCACGGACAAGCTGTCGTAGAGCTGGTCGAAAAAGCTGAGATCCGTGGTGGCGAACACGACGCCGGCAAATCGACCCTGCGCATCGTCGAGCCTGCGGCTGATCGCGATGCTGAGGCGCCCCGTCGTTCGGCTGACATAGGGCGCCGAAATCGCGATGCCGCGATCGAGCCGGTCCCGATGGGCGGCGAATATTTCCCGGTTGGCGCCCTCGCCTTTCGGAGCATCGGGAAACGAAGTGGCGAACCATTTGCCCGCCTGATCCAGCACCACCAGATCGCGCAGTTGCGGCGTGACCCGCGCGCGGTTCTTCAGCACCGTATCGACTTCCGTCGCCCGCGCGGGATCCAGGCCCTCGGCCGCGACCCGCTCTTGCACCTCCCGCAACGGCAGGTCGATCAGGTCGATCGAGCGGGCGACCTGCTGTGCCAGGGCGTCCGCAACGTTCTGCGCCTGTATCCGGGCCACCTCCAGGGCGAGATCGCGCGCCTGCCAACTGTGCCACAGATCGAGGCCGACGAGCGACAGCACCACGATCGCCACGAGGCCCGCGGCAGTCGCCGGCAACGCCATCCCCGCGAACCGGCGATGGGCACCTTCAGTAGCTGGCCGGAGGGCAGGCTTCATGGATGGGTCCGCTCCCTGGTAGCGCCGTGTCGATCTTACCGCCCAAATCCGGACATGCGCCATCGGCGCGGTACTCGTCGCCTCGGCGACTTGACAGCCCATCCGTCATAACGGACACATCGCCCAGTATAGTTACTGGAATGAGCCTTCAATGTATCCTGAACCCACTGATTCGACCAAAGCCGAAGGTCTCGACATCGAAAACCCGGAGGTCGCCAAGGATCCCGCGGCGGAGTTGGCGGCGATCGTCGGGCGAAATCTGCGGCGGCTGCGGACGCGGCAAGGCCATTCCCTGGAGCGTCTGGCGAAACTGTCCGGCGTCAGCCGCGGCATGCTGGGACAGATCGAGCTCGGCCGCAGCGCGCCGACGATCGGCCTGCTGTGGAAGATCGCCACCGCGCTCGACGTGACGTTCGCCACCCTGACCGCATCCGGTGCCGGGGGCGGCACCTGCGTCCTGCGTCGAGATGAGGCCAAGATCCTGTCATCAAGCCTGGGGCGCTTCACTTCACGCGCCCTGTTCCCGTTCGACGGTGAACGGCGCATCGAATTCTACGAGTTGCGCATCGCACCGGGTCATACGGAGGGAGCGCCGGCCCACGCGCCCGGAACGATCGAAAACCTGACGGTCAGCGCCGGTCGCCTGGACCTGTTCGATGGCGAGGAAAGCCATCTCCTGGAAACCGGTGACGCCATCCTGTTCGAGGCAGGGCGCCCCCATCGCTATCGCAATCCCGGCGAGCAGGAGACGGTCGTCTATCTGGTCATGACCTATGACGAGGCCATCGGCTGAACCAGCCAAAACGCCGGGACCATAAAATCGCAGTCCCGGCGCCGAAGGTTTCGTCTAGCCGTGGGTCCGGATGAACTCCCGCACCACCGGGTAGATCTCCGTCGACCAGCGGCGGCCGTTGAACACGCCGTAGTGGCCGACCTTCCGCTGCAGATGCTGCGCTTTCTTGGCGCTGGCGAGACCGGTACAAAGGCTGTGGGCGGCAGACGTCTGACCCACGGCACAGATGTCGTCGTTCTCGCCTTCGACCGTCAGCAGCGCCGTCTTCTTGATCGCCTTCGGCTCGACCTTGCGGCCCCGGGACACAAAACGCCCGAGCGGCAACGAATGGTCCTGGAAGACTTCCTTGATCGTCTGCAGATAGAACTCGGCCGGCAGGTCCATCACGGCGGTGTATTCGTCATAGAACTTGCGAGTCGCCTCGGCGCTCTCGCCATCGCCCCTGACCAGATGATGGAACAGGTCGACGTGGGCGTTCACATGCCGGTCGAGGTTCATGGTCATGAAGCCGGCCAGTTGCAGGAAGCCCGGATAGACCCGCCGGAACGCTCCCGGATAGCGCATCGGCACCGACGTGATCACGTTGCGCTCGAACCATTCATGCTCGCGAGTCGTGGCCAGCAGGTTGACCTGCGTCGGGTTGATCCGCGTGTCGATCGGGCCGCCCATCAGCGTCATGGTCGCCGGCTGGTTGGGCGCGCCGTCGGCCGCCATCAGGGCGACCGCGGCGAAGACCGGCACGGCCGGTTGGCAGACCGCGATGACGTGATGCTTCGGCCCCAGGAAATTCATGAACCCGCCGAGCGTGTCGATGAAATCGTCCAGATCGAACCGCCCGTGGGACAGCGAGACGCTGCGCGCGTTCTTCCAGTCGGTGATGTAGACGTCGTTGTCGGGCAACAGCGTCGCGACCGTCCCGCGCAGCAGCGTGGCGAAATGGCCGGACATGGGAGCGACCAGAAGGATGCGCGGCTGATCGGCCCCGCCCTCCTTGGCGAAATGCAGCAGGTTGCCGAACGGGGTTTCGACCACGTCCTCTTCAATCACCGCGACCTCACGGCCGTTGACCATGGTCGTCTCGATGCCGAACGGCGGGCGGCTGTGGGACATGCCGGAGCGCACGACGAGCTCGCACGCGGCTGCCATCGTCCGGACCATGATGTTGTCGCCGAAGCCCGGCCAGGGCTGCTTCAGAAAGGCACCGGTCGACTGGGCCATCAAACGAAAGGGCCCCATGACGTCGGCGTGAGCTTGATAAGCCTGATACAGCATGTGCCGTCACACCTTCCAAAAGGTGACCTCGAAAACCCCGCCGACATGTATCGCCAGCGCGATGGTCTTCGCCGTCTAAGTCATCGACGGAGCCGACGGGCCCGGACATTCCAGAACAACCCGCATCGGCCGGCCTTCGTTCCAAGACAACGCGCGAACATCGTCTCGAATTTCACCACATCGCAAAATTTGCGATCACATCAATTTACGCAGACCATGACCCTGGTCAAGCGGTCATATCTGCTACTTCCACAGACTTCGGGCCGCTTTTTCAGATGATGGAAAATATTGGAAGCGCCCGGGCAAAACCGGAGCAAATACTGTGCATTTCGCAACTGCGCTCGTTTTTTCGGCGCCGCAAAATTAATCACAGACTTGGGCACGGGATGCCGCCCCTTCCATCACATGACCGAGTTTGCCACCCGGCCGCTGAAGAGGGGCTTAATGAACGGTCGGCGCGGATGATTAACGATCCGCCCCGCCGGTCGTGGACGGTTATTCGCCCGGATTGTCCTTGATGTCCTGCTCGATCTGCGTCGCCAGATCCTTCAGCAGGCGGACGATATCCTCGCGGCTGGTCGCTTCCGCCGCGGCATTGACGGCCGCCTCGACCATCATCACGCCGACGAGGTAGCCGAGCGCGCCGCCTTCCTCGAGCGCCGCCACCAGATGCTTGTCGGCGATGTCGGCGGCCTGATCGTAAAGCGCTTCCATCTGGGTGTTTTCGTCGCTCATATCGTCCTCGAATTGATTCGTATCGCGCGCTCGCCCGGCAGGGCGAAATAATGCGCCGGGACCCTATCAGGAATCCGACTCCTCCGACCAGATTTCATCGCGAGGCCCTTGTGTTGGCTGGGCCGCGCCGTCAAATGCTCGGCAGACGCAACGAGACCCGGAGGCCGAGCTCGGCGATGCCCTCGATGAAACTGACCCTGCTGCGCCATGCCAAGGCCGTGCCGGCCCTGTCCGGGATCGACGACCACGCCCGGCCGCTCAACGAACGCGGCCGGCGGGCCGCCGGCCAGGTCGGGATCGAGACCGCCGGCGCCAGGCCCGACCTCGTGCTGTGCTCGACCGCGGCTCGCACGCGCGAGACCTGGGCGATCCTGAGCCAAGCCTGGGATCTGATGCCGCCCGCCCTGATGGAGGAGGCGCTCTATCTGGCGGAACCCGAGGCCCTGCTGCGGCGGCTGCGTCGCCTTTCGCCGGACGTCGGCCATGTCTGGTTGATCGGCCATAATCCGGGACTGCACGATCTCGCCAACCGCCTGGCGCAGACAGCGGATGGCATCGGTCCGGTCGGCAACTTTCCGACGGCGGCGCGCGCACGGATCGAGTTCGATGGCGCGGGCTGGAACGAACTCGGCCACGTCCCGGTGCGGTGGCTGGATCTATGCACGCCGGAGCGCGACTAGCCTTCGTCCGGATAGAGCGACCGCAGCACATCACGGGCCAGCGGCACCGTGACCCGGCGATGGGCCGCCAGCGCGGTGGCGTCGATGCCGGCCACCAGCCGCCGGGCGGCTTCGAACGAGCGCTCCATCCGTGCGGTCAGGAAATCCACGACGTCGTCGGCGACGATCAATTGCCGATCAGCGAACAGTTTGATCAGCACGGCATGGATCAGCCGATCGTCCGGCGGCAGGATCGGCGCTACAGGCAGCGCCCTCAGCCGCGAACTGAGGTCGGGCAAGGCCGTGCCCCATCGGGCCGGAGCCCGGTCGGCCGTGAGCAGCAGGCTCAGCCGTCGTTCGGCAAAGCCGTTGTAGAGATGCAGCAACGGCTTTTCCGCCGCCCGGTCCGCCCGTTCGACGACCAGCGAGCGACCGGCATCGAGCAGGCGCGGCACGGCTGCCGCGTCGAGCGCCGGCCCGTCGATCAGGGCGGCATCGGCGCGCACCTGCCAGACACTGGCGAGATGGGTCTTGCCCGCCCCCGGCGGCCCTTCCAGCACCAGCGCCGGCATCGGCCAGGCCGGCCAGCGGTCGATCCAGCCGACGGCGGCGGCGTTGCCGTCCGTGACCAGGAATGCATCCCGGTCGAGCGCCGGACGGTGGCCGAGATCGAGCGGCAGTTGGGCGATCGCGATCATGGCGCACCGCCGATCGGCGGCTCCCCGCCATGGGGGTCATAGATCGGGGCCGCGTTGACCGGGTCGTAGAGCGGGCTCCGCAGATAGCGCGTGAGCGCGAAGCGCACGAGCACGCCGATCACCGCCGCCATCGGCACGGCGATCAGCACGCCGACGAAGCCGAACAGCGCACCGAACGCGAGCAGGGAGAAGATCAGCCAGACCGGATGCAGGTTGACCCGGTCCCCGACCAGCTTCGGCGTAATGATGTTGCCTTCGAGCGTCTGGCCTACGGCGAACAGCACGAGCACGGCAAGCGGCTTGTGCCAGCTGCCGAACTGGGCGAAGGCGAGCGCGATCGACAGCAACCCGCCGGTGATGCCGCCCAGGAACGGGATGAAGATCAGCGCCCCGCACACGAGGCCCAGTACCAGGCCGAAATCCAGCCCGATGATGGTCAGCGCCAACCCATAGAATACGCCCAGCAGCAGGCAGACGGAGGCTTGCCCACGCAGAAAGCCGCTCAGGGTCTGATCGATCAGGCGGGCCTGCTCGCGGATCGTCGCGGCGTGTTCGCGTGGCAGCCACGAATCGATGGTCGCCAGCAGCACGTCCCAGTCGCGCAGCAGGAAGAAGGCGACGATCGGCGTGATGAAGATCAGCGACAGCACGTTGGCGACCGCAACGCCGCCGGTCAGCAGCGAGGTGATGATCTTGCCGGTGCCGGACAGGATGTCGCCGATCTTGTCGCTCGCGGCATCGCGCAGCTTGGCGACCTGGTCCGGGTCGAGCCGGTCCTGCAGCAGCGCCAGGAAATGATCGAGCTCGTCGCGCGCCAGTGCCAGGTATGAGGGAAAATGGCTGACGAGAGCGACGATCTGGGTTTCGAGCAGCGGCACCAGCAGCAAGATGAATGCGACGATCAGCGCCAGAAAGGCGAACAGGACCAGGATGGAGCCGATGGTCCGGGGCAGGCGCAGCCGATCCAGCCGGTTGACGATCGGGTCGAGCAGGAACGCAATGGCCGAGCCCATGACGAACGGCAAAAGAATGCTGCTCAACAAATTGAGCATATAGGCCGCTAGCACCACGGCCCCGATCCAAAACAGCGTCCGGCCCCAAGCCTGATTCATGAACACCTCTTCCAATCCGATCGCCGGCCCGTTCCGGGCGATCGCCCGCCTCTTTCGAGTATCGCAGATCGGCCCCGCCGCCTACTCCGTTCCGGTATCCGCATCGGCCGGTGCCGGGTCGACGGCCGCAGGCTTGGCCGTCGCGACCGGCGTCCGGAGCGCCAAGGTCGCCACGGGCTGCGCCGGCGTATACACCAGATCCTGCTGGGCGAAGCCGATCCGGAGCAGGTTGGCGTCGCCGCGGACCCGAAGGCGCAGGCGAACCTCGGTGCGGGCGAACAGGTCGACCTGCTGTCCGCGCACGAACGGAATCCGGGTCAGGCGCTCGCGCACCGCACCCCAATCGGCCGCACTGGCGATCGGCACGCTGATCGACAAGATGGTTTCCTGCTCGCCGCCGCCGAGCGTCAGTTGCTTCCACTTGTCCTCGAGCGCCCTTTCGGATGCGACGACGGCCGCCAGATAAAGGGCGGCATCGGGCTTGCTTCCCGGTACCTGGATGCTGACCGGATCGGTCGTTCCATCCGGACTGTAGCGAGCGATCGTGACGTCGATCCCGTCGTTGCCCGGCGTCGCCGTCGCAATCACCACGTCGCCGCCGCCATAATGCTGCGCCAGCGCCTGCAGCTGTTCTGACGTCGGCTTGGCCACGGCCGGCACGTCGAGGGCCGTGACGTCGGCGAGGTCGCCGGCCGGCAGGGTCCAGGGCACGAGACCCGCCTTCCCGTCGGCCGTCGACCAGGCGGCGCGCCAGGGATTGGGATCGTCCCACAATTTCGCGGTCCCGCCAGCCTGCAGCACCGGCACGATGACGACCGGCTTGCTTGCCAGTTCGGTCACGCCCAGGTGCGCATCGCGCAGCAGCTTGCGCACGCCGTTCGGACTGAAGCGATAGGTATAGCTCGCGAGATAGCGGACGGCGGAGCTGTGCTCGTTCTTGACCTCGAAATCCTGCACCAGGTTGGTGATCGTCTCGTCACCCGGCTGGGGCAGGCGCGCCCAGTCGCTCTTCGCCGTCAGACGCTCGAGCAACTGCCGGAACGCCTTGCGCTCGCCGTCGTGCCGCGCCGCCTCGCGGGCCTGGACGGCGCTCTGCGCGGTCGCGTCGACCGGCACGTCGGCCACGACGAAGGCCGGCGGAAATCCGGCGGCCGAGGCCGGCTGGTTCGAGAACAGGAGCGAAAGCGCCAAGGTCGCGGCAGCGAAGGGACCGAGCCGTGTCATGTGCAAGCCAGGGAAGCGTCGCTCGATCATTGAAGTCCGTCCCGTTTCAAGTATGGTCGCGCCAAATCATGTTGCCCTATGGGTCAGGTCGCCCCCCGAGCCGCTGAACTGGCCGCGCCGCCCGTATAACGCGCAAGGATGCCATGAAGAGTCAAAGCTACCGTGACGCAGGCGTCGATATCGATGCGGGCAATGCGCTGGTCGAAGCGATCAAGCCGCTCGCCCGTGCCACGTCCCGCAAAGGGGCTAACGCCAGCCTGGGCGGATTCGGCGCATTCTTCGATCTGAAGGCGGCCGGGTTCAAGGACCCGCTGCTGGTCTCGACCACCGACGGTGTCGGCACCAAGCTCAAAATCGCGATCGACTCGGGACGGCACGATACGGTCGGCATCGACCTGGTCGCCATGTGCGTGAACGATCTCGTGGTCCAGGGCGCCGAGCCGCTGTTCTTCCTCGACTATTATGCGACCGGCAAGCTCGACGTGGCGGCCGGCAAGGCGATCATCGCCGGCATCGCCAAGGCCTGCCAGGAAGTGGGCTGCGCGCTGGTCGGCGGCGAGACCGCCGAAATGCCCGGCATGTATACCCACGGCGACTATGACCTGGCAGGGTTCTCCGTCGGCGCGGTCGAGCGCGACCAGGTCATCGACGGCACGACGGTCGCCGATGGCGACGTGATCCTGGGCCTGGCCTCGAGCGGCCTGCATTCGAACGGCTTCTCGCTGGTGCGCAAGGTCGTGACCGATGCGCAGCTCGATTATGCCCGTCCGGCGCCGTTCGCGCCCGGCCAGTCGCTGGCCGAGGCGCTGCTGACGCCGACCCGGCTTTATGTCACGTCCTGCCTGGCCGCCGTGCGCGCCGGTGGTGTCAAGGCGTTCGCCCATATCACCGGCGGCGGGCTGCTGGAAAACATCCCGCGCGTCCTGCCGGATACTCTTCAGGCCGAACTCGACGTGGCCGCTTGGTCCCTGCCCCCGGTGTTCCGCTGGCTGGCCGACACGGCCGGCATCGCGGCGCCCGAGATGGCACGGACCTTCAACTGCGGCATCGGCATGATCGCCGTGGTCGCTGCAGCCGACGCCGATCGCCTGATCCGGATCTTCGCCGACAAGGGCGAGACGGTCAGCCGGATCGGCCGGATCGGGCCCCGCCCCGACGGCCAGCCGGGCTGCGTCATTCCGGCGCTCGGATCGGCCGCATGGCCCGGCTGAAGGTCGGCGTTCTCGTCTCGGGCAACGGCTCGAACCTCCAGACGCTGATCGATCTGTGCGCGACGCCGGATTTTCCGGCCGAGATCGTACTGGTCGTGTCGAACAAGCCGGACGTCATGGCCCTGGAGCGGGCCGCGCGCGCCGGCATCGCGACCCAGGTCATCGCCCACCAGGGATTTCCCGACCGCCTCGCGTTCGACCAGGCGATCGACGCGGCCCTGCGCGCGAGCGATGTCGAATTCATCTGCCTCGCGGGCTTCCTGCGCGTACTGAGCGAGATGTTCGTGGAGCTGTGGCACGACCGGATCGTCAACATCCATCCGTCGCTGCTGCCCAGCTTCAAGGGCCTGCACACCCATCGCCAGGCGCTCGATGCCGGCGTGCGTTTCCATGGCTGCACCGTCCACATCGTGCGGCCGCTGCTCGACGACGGCCCGATCCTGGTGCAGGCCGTGGTGCCGGTGCTGCCCGACGATGACGAGCAGAGCCTGGCGACCCGCGTGCTGGAGGCGGAACATCGCGCCTATCCGTCGGCCTTGCGGCTGATCGCCGAGGGACGGGTCACCATCGACGGCGCCCGGGCGCGGATCGACGACAAGTTCCCGGCGGTGGCGGAATTGCTGATGAATCCGCTGGATCGCCCAAGCCTCCCCTTGCCAAATGTGCCCGGTCGAGGGTAACACCCGATATCGGTTTTTTCTTTCTGGCTTCACTCGAGGATTTCGCGATGGCTGATACCGAAACCATACGGCACCAGCAGATCTGGGACGGTTTCACCAATTTCGTGAAGTACGGCACGGCCGCCGTTCTCCTGCTGGTGGTCTGCCTCTGGTTCTTCCTGGTCGTCTGACCGGACGCCGCAAAAACCGCCGCCGGGCTCGCCCGTGCGGCGGTTTTCATTTTCACGGCCGGCGCAGGAACGAGCGATCCTCGACCAGGATGCAGCCGGTCTCCCGGGCGAACGCCACGTTCGCCCTCGCCTCCTCGTCCGCCGCCAGCCGGGCACGGTAGATCTCGTAGGCGGCCAGGCTCTCGAACTCGATCAGCGCCAGAGCGAAATTATTCGCCCCTTCCTTCGGCAGAAAATAGCCGATCAGCGCGCCGCCGCAGCGCTCGATGATCGGCGGCCAGGCCCGGACATAGGTCTCGAAATCGCCCAAGCGGCGCGGATCGAGCGTGTATTCGATGCAGCAGGTGATCATCGGGGCAATCCTTGCGTGAAGACTTCCGGGAATCGGGCGTGGACATCGTCGATGGAACGGGCGCGGGAGGTTCGCGTGCCGAACCGTACCTCGTCCCAACCCGCGAACGGCATTTCGAGATCGTCGAGCCGCCCGACCGCGTCGCGCAACGCAGCGCGCCATCCCTCCTCTTGCGGCTGCGGTTCGGCCACCAGGTCGGCGATCGATCCGATGAGAAGTTCCTTCAAGGCCATCGCTTCCGGCGAGACGCTCTTGAGGCATGCCGCGAATTCGCCCGTGAGATAGCTGTTCCAGGTCGCCACGCTGTTCTCCGCCGCCACCGGCAACCCCAAGCGACGCAGGGCCGCCTCGAAACGGGCCACGAAGCGGTCGCGCAAGGACCCAAGGTCCGAGCCGTCGCCGATCAGGGTGAAATAGTCGGTCGACACCATCTCGGTTCCATCGGGCAGCACGTAGGATGGCTTCGGCACTGCACGCCGTTCCATCGCCTCGTGCAGCGAATCCAGGTTCCAGCCATGGGCTCGCGCCAGCAGGGGCAGCGGCATGAATCGGGCCTTCACATAAGCGGCGTCTGCAGCGCCGAGCGGCGGCAAGTCGGTCAGCGACATCTGGCAATTCCTCGCTTCACAGCATCGATTGGCGAGTTAGCGGACTTGCATCTCCATCCGTCCAATGCATATTTCTTTCTGGCTCGAACAGCTTTTTGCATGGGCCTGACGATGGATTCCGATGCACTCAAAACCTTCGTCACCATTCACCGGTCTGGTGGCTTCTCCGCGGCGGCGGCCTTGCTCAGCCGTTCCCAGCCGGCGATCAGCCGCCGGATCGCCCTGCTGGAGGACGAGTTGGGGGCGCCGTTGTTCGAACGGGTGACCGGCGGCGTGACGCTTAGCCAAGCCGGGCGCGTCTTGCTGCCCCATGCCGAACGTGTGCTCGCCGTGCTGCAGAATGCGTCGGATGCGGTCGCAGCACTCCGGTCAGGCCATGCCGGGCCGATCGCGATCGCCGCCGTCGGCACCCTCGCCAGCACCGACTTGACGGTGACATTGAAGCGGTTCGCCACGCATTTTCCGGACGTGACGCTGTCGCTGCGTACGGCAACGAGCGCGGAGGTGAGCGATCTGGTGCGACGGGGCGAGGCGACGATCGGCCTGCGCTACTATGACGACCCTGCGCCGGATCTCTTGGGCCGCCTGCTCCATGCCGAGCGGCTGGTCGTCGTCTGCGGTCGCGACCACCGCCTTGCCGACCGGAGCGTGTCGGGTCTTCGTGACCTGAAGGACGAGCATTGGCTGGCGTTTCCCCGCCCCCACGAGCGCCGCGAGGCGTCGAGCCACAACATCTTCGCGCAATTCCTGATCCGCGACGTGGCGGATATCGACTGGACGCCAGTGGACAGCCTGACGGCGCAGAAATGCCTGATCGAAGCCGGCTTCGGCATCGGCCTGCTGCCGGAGAGCAGCATCGTCGAGGAACGGGCGCGGCAGACGCTCGCGACGATCGCGGTTCGTGATCTCCAGGCTGCCAACCCGGTGGTCGCGATCGTCCGGAAAGACGGCTATCTCAGCGCCGCGTCGCTCGATCTGTTGCGATGGCTGGGCGAGGACTGCGCGCCATAATACCGAAGCAAGATTCGGAACGCGGACACCAGGGGAGCGGCCTAGCGTCGGGCCATCACCTTGGAAGAAGGTCGCGCATTCATGAATTTCCGCATCACCGGTCTGTCGCCTGAACCGTTCCGACATCTCTTCAGTCTGTCCGACGAGGAACTCGCGAAGCATGGCGCGCTACGCTGCGTCGCCGACGCGAAGCCCGGCTATCCCGACCGGATCGAAATTCGCGACGCAGAGCCGGGCGAAGCGCTGCTGCTGGTCAACTACATCCATCAGCCGGCGAACACCCCGTACCGCTCCAGCCACGCCGTGTTCGTGCGCGAGGGCGCCAAAACGACCTACGACCAGGTCAACGAAATCCCCGAGGCGCTGCGCGGACGCTCGATTTCGCTGCGGGCATTCGGCCCCGACCATCTGATGGTCGATGCCGATCTGGTGGACGGGCCGGAGTTGGCGACCCTGATCGAACGCTTCCTGTCCGATCCCAAGGTCGCCTATCTCCAGGCGCACTATGCCAAGCGGGGCTGCTACGCCGCGCGGATCGAACGGGCCTAACCCCGGGTCCGAACCGTTCTGGACGCGAGATCGATCGTGAAGCTTTCCAGCACCTTGGCGTCGGGCGTCCCGCCGACCGCATAAGGCGCAGAAAGGTAGCTGCCGACGATCTCGCTCTTGGAAATCTCCAGCCGCAGGAAACCGAAATTGTCCTGGTCGTACCGCTCCAGCGTCAGGCCCGGGTCGATGTGCAGGGGCGTGGTCGGATAGGCGCCCCTCACCTTCTGCAGTTTGCCGAGCGCTGTGTAGCCACCGGCGCCGGCGACGACGCACGGCAGCTGAACGGCCCCCTGCGGCCCGGTCACCGTCGTCGTGAACCGTTGGTAATTGTGGACGTGACCCGACAGCACGAGATGGGGATAGCGCCCGACCGTTGCGAAGCTGTCGAACAGCACCTGATGCACCGCACTGCTGCCGCTATGCTCTGTGTCGCCCGAATAGGGCGGATGATGGACAGCGACGATGAGAGCCAGATCCGGATCGGCCGCCGCCAGCTCGCCGCGGAACCAGTCGATCTGGTCCTGATGGATCTCGCCCTCGATCTCGCCGACGTTGGAGAACAGCCCGAGGAACGTCGCGAACGGCGTCGTGAAGGTCCAGAACACATTCGGCAAGTCGAGTTGCGTCCGGCCCGACGAGGTCTTCAGCGAGCCCAGCTGGCCCGGATCCTTGGTCATGAAATTCTGGACCCAACCGTCGAGCGGTACCTTGGTCGGGTCGACGGGTCCGTCCTGCGGGTCGTCGGGCTGGCAATCGTGGTTCCCCGGGATCGAGACGATGAACCCCGGATAATCCTTGTAGGTCTCGTAGAAATTATCGCCGTACTTGTCGATGTCGCCGGCGAAATAGATCACGTCGCCCAGATGATACAGGAACGCCGGCTTCCTGCCGTCCGGCAGGGCGTCGGCATCGGCCGCCATCATCGCCGCGACGAAATCCTGCTGCCGGCCCCGGTAGTCGCCGGTATCGCCGACCGCGTGGCACACCAGCACGCCCGCTTCCACGATCTTCTGGACGTCGTCGGCATGGAGCAATTGCGACAGGTCGTAGCGATAGGGCGCCGGGCCGTTCGGCGCAGGCAGCGGTTGAAACGGGTATTTCGGCAGGACGAACCGCGGCGACTGGGTCTGGAACGTGGCGCCACCCGCCGGCGGAACGTGGCTGCGCCGGGCACCGGCGCCTATTCCTGTGGTGAAGGCACGTGAGCTCATGGGGCATTCTCCTGATCGGCTCGACGAAGCACGGGTCCAAGGGTTCGCCGATCATGCGCCGGTTCGGTGACGCTCCTGCTATTTCGGTACTTTGCGCCGGGCAAAGAAAAACCGCCGTCGGAACGTTCCGACGGCGGCTTCTGATCTCGCGACTATCGCCGAAGCGTCAGGCGACGATGTCCGAACCGGCGAAGAAGAACGCGATCTCGTTCGCGGCATTCTCGAGACTGTCCGAGCCATGGACCGAGTTCGCCTCGATCGACTCGGCGAAATCCTTGCGGATCGTGCCGGCGGCGGCGTTGGCCGGGTTGGTGGCGCCCATGATCTCACGGTTCCTGGCGACGGCGTTCTCGCCTTCCAACACCTGGACCACGACCGGGCCGGAGGTCATGAACGAGACCAGGTCCTTGAAAAACGGCCGCTCGCGATGCACGCCGTAGAACTCGCCGGCGATGGCGTTGCTCATCAGGATACGGCGCTGGGCGACGATCTTGAGGCCGTTCTCTTCGAAGCGGGCGTTGATCTTGCCGGTCAGGTTCCGGCGCGTCGCGTCGGGCTTGAGGATCGAGAGGGTACGTTCGATGGCCATGGCCTCGGGTCTCCGGAGAATGCGAAAGGGTCCGACGGCAGCACCGTCGCGAAAGGGTGGCGCCTTATAGCCGCAAGGACAGGGGCGGATCAACGCTTCTGCCTGCAGGCAAGCCTTGCATTCAGGCTTTGCGTTCCCAGCCGCCGTTCGGCTTCTGCTGCCAATAGGTCATCTGATGACCGGCGGCGGCGTAGCGCTTCCAGCGGCCGCGCGCGGCGGTCAACTGATCGTCGTCGTCGCCGTCGAACAGGTCGAGGCAGCGCTTGAACGCTGCCAGGTCGGGCATCTCCGCGCCGCCGACCTGGGCCAGGAGGTCGGATCCGTTCGGATTGTCGTCGCTCGCGGTCAGATAGACCGGTTGGTCGGCACCGTGGCCGTCCTTGGCGCTGCCATGGGGCAGAAAGCTGCCCGCATCGTAGGTCCAAAGCTGCAGCACCAGCCGTTCGACCTCGGCGTCGTTCGGCACGCGGACGAGCGCCCGCATGCCGGCACCGAGCGCCTTTTCGAGGAGGCGCGGCAGCGCCTCCTCGAGCGGGCTCCGTTGCAGGTGATAAAAGCCGATCTCGGTCATGAAACGGCCTTCACCTCGCGGCCTCAGTCTTCGTAGTGATCGGCGACGAAACGTTCCAGCAGGCGCACGCCATAGCCGGTCGCCCCCTTGGGCACCGTCGCCGTGTCCTTCTTCGACCAGGCCACGCCGGCGATGTCGAGATGGGCCCAGGGCACGCCGTTGACGAAGCGCTGCAGGAACACGCCGCCGATCGAGCTGCCGGCATTGCGGTCGCCCGAGATGTTCTTCATGTCGGCGACGTCGCTGTCGATCGCCCGGTCGTAGGCCTCATTGAGCGGCATGCGCCACAGCGGCTCGCCGACCGCCTTGCCGGCCGCCGTCAGGCGTTCGGCCAGTTCGTCGTTGTTGGAGAACAGCCCGGCATATTCGCTGCCGAGCGCCACGAGGATGGCGCCGGTCAAGGTCGCGAGATTGACCATCAGCCGCGGCTTGAAGCGGTCCTGTGTGTACCAGAGCGCATCAGCCAGCACGAGACGGCCCTCGGCATCGGTATTATGAACCTCGATGGTCTGGCCCGACATCGACGTCAGGATGTCGCCCGGCCGGATCGCGTTGCCGTCAGGCATGTTCTCGGCGAGCGCCACGACGCCGATGACGTTGACCCGCGCCTTGCGGCCGGCCAGCGCCTTCATCAAGCCGATCACGGTGCCTGAGCCGCCCATGTCCCACTTCATCTCTTCCATGCCGGCGCCGGGCTTCAGCGAGATGCCGCCGGTATCGAAAGTAATGCCCTTGCCGACGATGGCGACCGGTGCGGCCTGCTTGTCCTTGGCGCCGAGCCAGGCCATCACGACCAGCCGCGGCGGCCGGACCGAGCCCTGACCGACGCCCAGCAGCGCGCCCATGCCGAGCTTCTTCAGTTTCTTCTCGTCGAGCGCTTCGACCTCGACCCCGAGTTCGGTGAGCGTCATAGCCTCATCGGCCAAGCTCTCCGGATAAAGGATATTGCCCGGCTCCGACACGAGATCGCGGGTAAAGAAAATGCCGTCGGCCAGCTTGTCGAGATCGGCGAACGCCTTCTTGGCGGCCGACCCGACGTCGCTCTGCACAGTCAGCTTCTTCAAGGTCGGCTTCTGCTCGGCCTTCAGCTGCGTGCGGTATTTATCGAAGCGATAGCTGCGCAGGCGGGCACCGAACGCCACGTTGGCGGCGATCGCGGCCGGCGGCAGCTTGACGCCGTCGAGCGCTCCCAGCTGGATCGTCGCCTCGCTCTCGCCGGCGCCGTTCAGATGGGCTGCGACCGAACCGCCCAGCGCCTGGAGCGTCAGCGCGTCGACGTCGGCGAGCTTGCCCAGGCCCGCGAGCACGATGCCGTCGACGGCGAGGTTCGCCGGCGCGAGCACGGACAGCAACTGCCCCTTCGTGCCGGTGAAGCGGCTGGACGCCATCGCGCGGCCAAGCGCACCGCCGGTTTCCTTGTCGAGTGCCGCGGCGGCCGGGGTCAGCGCGCGGTCTTCACCGACGCCCACGACGACCGTGCCGGCCTTCGGCGCACCCAATTCGGCGAAACTGATCTTCATGGTCTTCCTTCTCGATTCTCGGATCGGATCTCGGGGGATTCGATGCCCTGGCGGAGCCGTGCCGGCCCTCGTGCTTTTGGTCTCGCGGACCGTTGGGTTTTGTCTATCACCCCATCGCCGATATCGCCACCGGGGCGTGAACGCTGGTTGCGGCGCGCCTCATCGGGGATCGAGAAATTGCCGGTCAGCCGCCCCATGCGCAATTCGGCCTAGGTTTTGCCGGAATCGGCTTTGTATACTCGCCGCCGTCATGAACCGCCTAACCCGCTACATCTTCCGCCAATGTGCGGGGGCCACACTGTTCGTCACGCTGGGCCTCACCTCGGCTTCGTGGCTGATCCAGTCGTTGAAACTGGTCGATCTGGTGGTCAACCGGGGTGTCGGCATCGGGCTGTTCGTCGAACTCGCCGTCCTCAGCCTGCCGCAGATGCTGGCGCTCACCCTGCCGATCGGCTGCTTCGTCGGCGTGCTGTTCTCGTACAACAAGATGGTGAGCGACAGCGAACTGGTGGTGATGCGTGCCTGCGGGCTCAGCCAGAACGGTCTGGCGCGGCCGGCACTGATCCTGGGCGGACTCGGCGTCGCTGCGATGCTGACCATGTCGGTCTATTTCCTGCCGGCATCGAAGAACGCGTTCAAGGATCTGGAATTCCAGATCCACAACCAGATCGCCTCGGTGCTGCTGCAGGAAGGCACGTTCAACACCGTGTCCGACACGCTGACGATCTATGTCCGCGCGCGTGACACCGCTGGCCGGCTCGAGGGGCTGCTGATCCAGGACAGCCGCGACAAGAGCAAGCCGATCACGCTCACCGCCGAACAGGGGCTGATCGTCCAGGTCGACAATACGCCGCGCGTCCTGATGATCAACGGGACGCGCCAGGCGTGGGACGCGGACAAGCAGCAGCAGGAAGTGCTGACCTTCGACCGCTACAGCCTCGACCTCAACCAGTTCCGCGACGCCCCCGGCGCCCGGATGCTGCAGGCGGAAGAACGGTTCATCCCGGACCTGTTCTTTCCCACCGACGCCGACAACGACCCCGTCCTGCGCGCCCATCTGCTGGTCGAGGGCAACAACCGGTTCCTGGGCCCGCTCTACTGCATGACCTTCATCCTGGTCGCCCTTGCGGCCCTCCTGACCGGCGAGCTCAACCGGCGCGGCCAGACCAAGCGGGTCCTCGTCGCCTTCGCAATCGTCGCGGGCCTCGAGGCGATGTCGATCAGCTTCACCAACCTGGCGAACCGGAACCCGGCGGTCATTCCGCTGATGTATCTGAACGTGCTGCTGCCGGCCGCCATCGGATTGGGCCTGGTGCTGTACAGCCATCGGATCCTGCGGCGCCGCGCGCCGTCCGGTTCGGCGAGCGAGGCGGCCGCATGAGTTTCCCCACCACGCTGTTCAGCTATATCGCCCGCCAGTTCCTGGTCTGGTTCACCGGCACGTTCGTCATGATCCTGCTGCTGATCTTCGTCGGTAACCTGGTCGAACTGCTGCGCCGGGCGGCCGCCCATCCCGAGATCACGATGGGCATGCTGCTCAAGATGGCGGCGCTGCAATTGCCCTATACCGCCCAGCAGGTCATGCCGTTTGCCGTGCTGTTCGGCAGCATCTTCGCGTTGTCGCGCATGACGCGCAGCCAGGAACTGATCGTGGCGCGCGCGGCCGGCGTGTCGGTCTGGCAATTCCTGATGCCATCGATCACCATCGCGTTCCTGATCGGCGCGGTGGGCGTGACGATGTTTAACCCGCTGGCCTCCTCGCTCCAGGCGACCTTCAAGCAGATGGAGGCGCGACTGCTCAAGGGGCAGGCGGACTCGCTGCTGCTGTCGCCCTCGGGCCTGTGGCTCCGGCAAAGCGACGCGACCGGCACCCAGGCGGTCATCCATGCCCAGCACCTCAATCCGACGGACATGACCGCCGACGGGGTAACGCTGTATTTCTTCCGCGACGGCGACCGGATGCTGCGCCGGATCGACGGGAAATCCGCGGTGCTGGACGAGGGGCACTGGCATGTGAAGGATGCCTGGGAATGGCGGCCGGAGCGTAAGCCCGAGTCGCAGCACCTGGACGAGATCACGGTCGCGACCAATCTCACGCCGCGCAAGATCGAGGACAGCTTCGCCACTCCCGACACGATGTCGTTCTGGGCGCTGCCCGGCTTCATCGACCTTCTGGAAAAATCCGGGTTCTCGGCGCAGCGCCACAAGCTCTATTTCGATTCTCTGCTGGCGCGTCCTTTCCTGCTATGCGCTATGGTGCTGATCGCCGCGATCTTTTCCCTCCGCATGCAGCGGCGCGGCGGGACCACTTCCATGGTCGTCGGCGGGGTCGCCGCCGGCTTCTTGCTGTATTTCCTGACGGATGTGGTATTCGCCCTGGGTCTCTCATCGACCATCCCGGTGGCTCTGGCCGCCTGGACGCCGTTCGGGATCAGCACATTGCTGGGTGTCACCCTTCTGCTCCATCTCGAGGACGGCTGAGTTCTTCATGCGCCATCGGGTTCAGACGTTCGTTTCAGGCAACCTCCGCGCGCGCCGACGGGTCGCGCGTGCCGTTCTTCTGGGGGTCGGCCTGGGCGCCATCGGCTTCGCCGCGGATCTGTCGGCCTTCGCCCGCGACGGCGGAAAGCCGGCGGCACCGGACGGCCAGCCGGTCCCGGTGCTGTTCAGCGCCGACGAGGTCAATTACGACAACGACTTTGGGTTGGTGATCGCCCGCGGCAACGTCGAGATCTCCCAGGGCAACCGCACCCTGCTGGCCGATACGGTCAGCTACAACCAGCGCACCGACACGGTAACCGCGTCCGGGCATGTCAGCATGCTGCAGGAAACCGGCGACGTGGTGTTCGGCAACTATGTCGAGCTGACCGATTCCATGCGGGCGGGCTTCATCCAGGACATCGGCATCCTGATGTCCGACCGTTCGCGCCTCGCAGGCAATGCCGGACGGCGGACCGACGGCAACCGCACGGAAATCCGGCGGGGCGTCTACAGCCCGTGTGATCTCTGCAAGGACGATCCGACCCAGCCGCCGCTGTGGCAGCTGAAAGCGGCGAGGATCGTCCATGACAAGGCAGAGCAGAAAGTCGAATACGAGGACGTGACGCTCGATATGGGCGGCTATCCGGTGCTTTATTCGCCCTATTTCTCCCATCCCGACCCGTCGGTGAAGCGGGCGAGCGGCTTTCTGCCGCCGTCGCTCGGTTCGTCCAACACGCTGGGCTTCAATTTCACCGCGCCCTACTACTGGGTCCTGGCGCCGGACAAGGACCTGACCCTGACGCCGATGATCACGTCGCGCCAGGGCGTCGACCTGTCGGGCGAATATCGCCAGCGTTTCGGCAATGGTTTCATCGATACGCGGGCGAGCATCACCGATGCCGACACGGTCAGCGGAACGGCCGCCGATCCGACCACGGCGCACGACCAGGTCCGCGGCCACATCGCGTCGTTCGGCGAGTTCGATCTCGACGACAATTGGCGCACCGGCTGGGCCATTCGCCGCACGACCGATCAGACCTACGAGCGGCTCTACCATTTCGGCGGCAGCGAGAACTTCCTGACCTCCGACGCCAATGTCGAGAATTTCGACGGCCGCAACTACGGCTCGGTCTATGCCTACAGCTTCCAGTCCCTGCGCCTGGGGGTCAGCGACCGCAGCCAGGCCTACGTGCTGCCGCTCGGCGACTATACCTGGGATTTCCGGCCGACCAATTGGGGCGGGCATTTCACCACCAACGTCGACGTCGCCAACATCATCCGCGAGACCGGGCCGAACAGCAGGCGCGTCTCGGCCGGCGGCGAATTCAACCTGCCTTGGATCACGCGCGACGGCAGCGCCTGGAATTTCGTGGCCGGCGTGCGCGGCGATGCCTATTCGGTCAGCAACCAGCCGATTCTCGGGACCGGCGTGCTCACCACCGTCGCCGGCCAGTCGAGCGTGGCGCATCAGCAGATCAGCAACGATTCCGTCGGGCGCGTCTTTCCGCAGATCGGCCTCGAATGGCGCGACCCGTTCGTCCGGCAGAGCGAGCATTCGACCCTGGTGATCACGCCGCGGGCGGCGTTCTACGCGGCCCCCGTCGGCGAAAACCCCGCCCAGATCCCGGACGACGACAGCGTGTCGTTCGATTTCAACGAGAACGACCTGTTCGTGCGGAACCGGCTGGTCGGCTATGACCAGGTCGATGGCGGCCAGCGTGTCGACTATGGTGTCCAGGCCGACTGGACCAGCGACGACGGTGCCAAGGCGCGCGCGCTCATCGGCGCCAGCTATCGCTTCCAACGCCAGACGCCGCTCGACTATGGCCTGACCCTGAACCCGGCGACCAACGGCAGCTACCAGAATACCTTCGCCATCAATTCCGGCACCGGCATCAACCGGCAGAATTCCGACTATGTCGGCCGCCTCAGCTACAGCCCGTCGAGCTACCTCGAAACCAGCTACCGGTTCCGCTTCGACCGTGAGGACCTGCGGCCCGAGCATCAGGAACTGGGCATCGCGGCGGGGCCGCAGCAGTTGCGCATGGGGCTGGCCTACCTCCAGCTGGGCGACAATCCGCGCGACGGCCAGACCCGCCGGCAGGAATTGAGCCTTAGCCTCAGCTATATCCTCGATCAATATTGGACGCTGTCGACCCGCGCCACCCGCGAGCTGTCCGGCGACAACGTGAACCAGGTCTCGTCGGGCTTCGCCGCCCAATACCAAGACGAATGCCTGACCTTCATCGCAACGCTCGCCCAGTCCGGCATCCGCGACCGGGACATCAAGCCCGGCACGACCCTGCTGTTCCAGTTCGTGTTCAAGAATCTGGGCGAGATCACCCTGCCGACCGTGCAGGCCGGCAACGAATCATTGCCGTGACGTGGAGCCGTGATCCGCGTTACAACTCCGGCCGGTCGCCTTATCGCGACCGTCTGATCATTCGGGACTTGACCTTGCAGCTTCTCCGCAGTGCTCGCGGCCGCTTCGCCGCCCTTCTGGCCTTCACGCTTCTGACCGCCGGCTCGCCCCATTCGGTTGATGCCCAGGAGTTCAGGATCGCCGCCGTCGTCAACGACGACGTCATATCGATGTCCGACGTGGACGACCGGGTTCGGCTGGTCATCGCATCGACCAACCTTCAAACCGATCCGCGCGTCACCCAGCAGGTTCGGGCCCAGGTTCTGCGCACGCTGATCGACGAGAAGCTCGAGCTGCAGGAAGCGAAGAAGGAGACCGTGTCGGTCGGGCTGCAGGACGTCACCGAGGCGATGTCGAACATCGAGCAGCAGAACAAGATGCCCAAGGGCGGCATCGATACGTTTCTGAAGAACCATAATATCAATCGACAGACCATGGTCGATCAGATCACCGCACAGATCGCCTGGGCCAAGACGGTCCGCCGCCGCTTCATGCATTCGGTCATCGTCAGCGACGAGGAAATCTCCGAGCAGTTGAAGGAAGAGCAGGCGAATGCCGGCAAGCCCTTGAGCCGGGTCGCCGAAATCTACCTGTCGGTCGACAATCCCAGCCAGGATACCGAGATCCGCGAGACCGCCCAGCATCTGGTGGAAGAGATCCGGCACGGCGCGCCCTTTCCGGCCGTGGCGCGGCAGTTCTCGCAATCCTCGACCGCCGGCATCGGCGGCGACATCGGTTATGTCCAGCCCGGCCAGCTCGATCCCGAAGCGGACAAGCTCATCACCCAGTTGCAGCCGGGCCAGATGATCGGTCCGGTCCGTCTGACCGGCGGCTATTACATCTATCTGCTGATCGATCGCCGGGCACCGAGCGATCCTGCCGGCCAGGTGCAGGTCAACCTGACCCAGGTCGTGTTCCCGATCCCCGAGGGCAGCGACAGCGCCAGCGTGATCGCCAAGGCCAAGGCGGCGACCGCCGATGCCAAGAGCTGCGGCGAATTGACCAAGATCGGCCGCGACGTCTCGCCCGACCTGTCGGGTCCGATCGGCGACGTCAAGGTCAGCGACCTGCCGGCCGAAGTGCGATCGACGGTTCTCGGCGCCAAGGTGGCGACACCGACCGATCCGATCCCGGTCCGCAACGGCATCGGCGTCTTCATGGTCTGCTCGCGCCAGGGCGGCGATGTCGAAGAGACGCGCGACCGGATCCAGGACAACATCACCCGGGCACGCCTGGAAAACCTGGCACGCGGCTATCTGCGCGATCTGCGCCAGGTCGCCTTCATCGACCTGCGCGTCTGAGCCCGGCCATGCCGCCTCTCGTCCTGACCATGGGCGAGCCGGCAGGTATCGGCGGCGAGCTCGCGTTCGCCGCATGGTCCCGCCGGGCCGCGGGAGTGCCCTGCTTCGCGCTGCTCGACGATCCGGATCGGCTCCGTATCCTCGCTCGCACGCTGGGGGTGACCCTGCCGATCGGGGTGATCGACCACGCCAGCCAGGCCGAAGCCGTCTGGGCCACAGCCCTGCCGGTGCTGTCGGTGCCACTGGCCGGACCCGTCGTTCCGGGCGAGCCCGATGCGACCAACGCGCCTGCGGTCATCCGGGCGATCGAGCGTGCGGTCGAGCTGGTCTCCTCCGGCGAAGCATCCGCGGTCGTGACCAATCCGATCCAGAAGCAGGTGTTGATCGAAGCCGGCTTCCGCCATCCGGGCCACACGGAATTCCTGGCGGCGCTCGCAGGGCCCGGCACGATTCCGGTCATGATGCTGACCTGCCCCGGCCTCCGGGTCGTGCCGATCACCATCCATCAGTCGCTGCGGTCGGCGATCCAGGATCTGAGCATCGATAAGATCGTCACCGCGGCCCGCATTACCGCGGCAGCCCTATCGCGCGATTTCGGCATCCCGCGTCCGACGCTCGCGATCTCCGGGCTCAACCCCCACGCCGGCGAGGGCGGCGCCTTCGGGCGCGAGGAAATCGACATCATCGCGCCCGCGATCGCGCGGTTGCGCGCCGAGGGACTCGATGTCGACGGCCCGCTGCCGGCCGACACGATGTTCCATGTCCGCGCCCGCCAGCGCTATGACGCGGCCCTGTGCATGTACCATGACCAGGCGCTGATCCCGATCAAGACCATTGATTTCGAGCGCGGCGTGAACGTGACGCTCGGCCTGCCCTTCGTGCGCTCCTCACCGGACCATGGCACGGCGCTCAACCTCGCCGGCACCGGCAAAGCCAGCCCGGAAAGCCTGATCGCGGCCCTGGTCGTAGCCGACCAGATGGCGCGCACGCGCAGCGCCGGTGCACGATGAGCGACACGCCGGTGCTGCCGCCCCTGATCGAGGTCATCCGCCGGCACGGTCTCGATCCCAAGCGGAAACTCGGCCAGAATTTCCTGCTCGATCCGCGGCTGACCGCCAAGATCGCCCGCGCCACCGGCCCGCTCGACGGCGTCAATGTGGTCGAGATCGGGCCGGGTCCCGGCGGCCTGACCCGGGCGCTGCTCGAAGGCGGCGCCGCCCAGGTCGTGGCTGTCGAACGCGACGAGCGCTGCGTGGCCGCCCTTCAGGAACTGGCCGCGGCCTATCCCGGCCGTTTGACGATCCAATCTGCCGATGCGCTCGAGATCGATCCGTCCAGCCTGGTGCCGGCGCCCCGCCGCATCATCGCGAACCTGCCCTACAATGTCGCGACGCCGCTGCTGATCGGCTGGCTGCGCAATGCCACCGCCTATGACGCTCTCGGGCTGATGTTCCAGAAGGAAGTCGCAGAGCGCCTGACCGCGGCGCCCCGCACCAAGGCCTATGGGCGCCTGTCGATCCTGACCCAATGGCTGGCCGAAGCCGATATGGTCTTCGACATCCCGCCCGGTGCCTTCTACCCGCCGCCCAAGATCACCTCGACCGTGGTCCAGTTGATCCCGCGCAAGCAGCCGCTGGCCGAAGCCCGGATCGAGGATCTGGAGCGGGTGACCGCCTCGGCATTCGGCCAGCGCCGCAAGATGCTGCGCGTCAGCCTCAAGACGCTCGGCGTCGATACCGACCGGCTGATCGAACTTGCCGGAGTCACACCGACCGCGCGGGCCGAGGAACTGGACGTCATCGAATTCTGCGCGCTCGCCCGGGCGCTCGCCAGCTTCAGCGAGCGTGGGGCCGGCGAACAATAACCGCAGGCAATCCGAGGAGGTCCGATGTCGAGCGCCCGCGCCATGATCGTTCCGGTGACGCCGCTGCAGCAGAATTGCACCCTGCTCTGGTGCGAAGCCACCGCGAGGGCTGTGGTGATCGACCCGGGCGGGGATCTGGAGCGCGTGCACGCCGCGATCGCCCAGGCCGGCGTCACGGTCGACCGGATCTGGCTGACGCATGGCCACATCGACCATGCAGGCGGCGCCGAAGCCTTGCGGGAGGCGCTGAAGGTGCCGGTCGAGGGACCGCATCGGACGGATGAATTCCTGCTGCGTTCGCTCGTCGAGCAAGGGTTGAAATGGGGCATGCCCGAGGCCCGCAACGTGACGCCGGACCGCTGGCTGGACGAGGGCGACAGCGTTTCGGTCGGCAAGGTCTCCTTCGACATCCTGCATTGCCCCGGCCACTCGCCGGGCAGCGTGGTGTTCGTCAATCGACCCCAGAATTTCGCGCTCGTCGGCGACGTGCTGTTCCAAGGCAGCATCGGCCGGTCCGACCTGCCCGGTGGCGATCCCGCCACCCTGCTCCAATCCATCAAGACCAAGCTGCTGCCGCTCAGCGACGACATGGCTTTCATCTGCGGCCATGGCCCGACCAGCACGATCGGGCACGAGCGCGCGACCAATCCTTATCTGCGGTGACGAAGGGTTCGCTCCGATGAGCCTCGACTCGGTCCGCGCATTTTTCGCGGCGAACGCGCCCGACATCGCCATCATCGAGTTGGCGCAGAACACCGCGACCGTGGCCTTGGCCGCCGAAGGCCATGGGGTCGCCCCCGGACAGATCGCAAAGACCCTGTCGCTCAAGGTCGGCGAGCAGAACTTCCTCGTGGTAACCCGCGGCGACGCGCGGCTCGACAATAAGAAGGCCAAGGCCGCGTTCGGCGGCAAGGTGCGGATGCTGGGCGCGGAGGAAGTGGTGGCGGTCACCGGCCACCCGATCGGCGGCGTCTGCCCCTTCGGCCTGCCGACGCCCCTGCCGGTCTATTGCGACGTCTCGCTGAAAGCCTTCGACGAAGTGGTACCCGCCGCCGGCTCGACGAACAGCGCCGTGCGCATCAACCCTCACCGGATGGCCGAACTGGTGGGCGCGGCGTGGGTCGATGTGTGCGAAGGCGGTTGGTGAGAGGCGGGAGCGAAATTGCGCGGTCAGCCAGGATCGGCAATTGTGGATGGAAGGCGGAATGGCCGCTTCAGGCGGTCACGGGGCGGAAGCGGGCAAACATAACGCCGGCAGCGCCGTCCGAGGTAGCGTCATATAAGATGACATCTACTCTGACCCCGCCGCATTTCCCTCCAGTGCTTCGGCACTGCCTCGCCTAATCGGCAATCCATCAACAGTCTGATGGGCCGATGTTGAAATCGGAAAGCGTTACGCCTGTCTCGATCTGCTCATAGACAAGATGGAGGCGCAAACCCCGGCGAACACTGTCACCAAATTTAAAGCATACAGAACCCTTAATCATCGCCTGCGTTTGCGGAATATTGGCGCGATAAAAACTTTCGAAGGCAGGCGTCACAACAATATAGCGCTCCTCGACGATTCCATCCTTCGCTTCGAGCTGTTTAAGGTTCACGCCCCCTTGAGTTTGCTGGGTCTTCTCTTCGTCAGATCGCAGCTTGTTGACCACCTGGCTGGCCAATTGAGACAATTCTGAAGCGCTTGCAGGCGTCACATGAGCGAGCGAATCGCAGGCGGCGGCATCAATCGTGATTTCGAGTTTGTCGGACTTATCGTCGAGTTCGTACAGATCGATTAGTGAAATTCCTCGCTTCAGCGGAGTTGCGCTTTGCGGATTCCGGCAAGTATGCGACGCCATCTCTTCTCGTATATGATCAGACCCTGCTTTCAACTTCGCAAGTAGCGCCGAATCTTTGACAGCGAAATGTATTACGACCTTTGTGCCCTGGACAGTCGTGCCGTTAAAAGTGATGGGCGCACCCGGCGAGCGTGCCGTACCAGTCTCGATCGTATGGGCGATAGCGCCGGCCAACTGGTCTAACGGCATCGTGTTCACATCGGGCGCGTTCTGTGCATGCGCCGCCGGAATCACAATCAGCGGCGCGATCAGCAAAAAAACCGATGCTTGCAGAAAGCGTCGCTCCGGCATGCCAGTCGGGAGTTTCACAGATTTCTCCTTGCCCGGTGAGATCGGGTTAAAAAATCATCGTCACCTCAAAGATTTTCTACCGAAAGAAGTTTCAATCAACAATGCTCATCCGGCCGGTTATGGCACGAGAGAGTTGCCGTCGCACCAGGGTGAACGGCTGCTTTCGAGGAGCGACGCAATCCGGCTGCATGCCTTAATCGGGTCGATAGCTGCCAATCATGGTTGGGTCATTGGGGGCCATCAAGGTCGGGGGCGAATCCTGATTTTCAACGCTCAAATAGAATGCGCCACAATCATCCGGACTTTCCATATTCAGGTCGTTGAACAGAATATGAGGACTTCAGAGCGTCGCCGGACGCCTATCTGAAGCCTTAGGCACCCGGGAGGTCTGGTCTACATGACCACCAGCAGCGTCGGCCTTCAACGGTTCACGCTCGACCAACGCCCCGCCTCACCACCGCCGCCCGGAGATAAACCACCCCTACCCCTCGATCATCTCCCGCACCTTGTTCCCCAGCGCCGCCATGGCGAACGGTTTGGTCAGCACCTGCATGCCCGCGTCCAGGTGGCCGTTGCCGATCGCGGCGTTCTCGGCATAGCCGGTGATGAACAGCACCTTCAGCCCCGGGCGGGTCGCGCGGGCGGCGTCGGCCACCTGGCGGCCGTTCATGCCGCGCGGCAGGCCCACGTCGGTGATCAGCAGGTCGATGCGCGCATCGGACTCCAGGATCTTCAGGCCGGCCGGGCCGTCGCCGGCCTGCAGGGTGGCATAGCCCGCCTCCTCCAGCACCTCGATCATCAGCATGCGCACGGTGGGTTCGTCGTCGATTACCAGCACGGTCTCGCCATGGCCCGCGTCGGCGGCGGGGGCGGCCGCGGGCATGTCCGGGTCGTCGGCCTCGCCGATCAGCCGGGGCAGGTACAGGCCCATGGTCGTGCCCGTGCCCAGTTCGGAATAGATGCGCACCTGCCCGCCCGACTGGCGGACGAAGCCGTGGATCATCGACAGGCCCAGGCCCGTGCCCTGCCCGATCGGCTTCGTCGTGAAGAACGGGTCGAACGCGCGGGCGATCACGTCCGGCGTCATACCGGTGCCGGTGTCGGTCACGCTGAGCGAAATATATTGGCCGGGCGCCAGGTCGCGCTCGCCGGCGGCGCGGTCGTCCAGCCATTTGTTGGCGGTCTCGATGGTGATGCGCCCGCCGTCGGGCATGGCGTCGCGCGCGTTGATGCACAGGTTCAACAGCGCGTTTTCCAGCTGCGACGGGTCGACCCGCGTCGTCCACAGGCCGCCGGCGCCCACGACCTCGACCTCGATCGCCGGGCCGACCGTGCGGCGGATCAGGTCCTCCACCCCGGCCACCAGCCGGTTGACGTCGGTCGGCTTCGGATCGAGCGTCTGGCGGCGCGAGAAGGCGAGCAGCCGCTGGGTCAGCGCCGCCGCCCGGCGGGCCGAGCCCTGGGCGGCCGTGATATAGCGCTCGATGCCGCCCAGGCGGCCCTGGGCGAGGCGCGCTTCCAGCAGCTCCAGCGCGCCGACGATGCCGGCCAGCAGGTTGTTGAAGTCGTGCGCGATGCCGCCGGTCAGCTGGCCGATCGCCTCCATCTTCTGCGACTGGCGCAGCGCGTCCTGGGCCTTGGCCAGTTCGGCCTCGGCCTGCTTTTCCTCGGTGATGTCGCGACCGCTGCAATAGACCATGCCGTCTTCCGGCACGCCGACCCACGAGATCCAGCGATAGCTGCCGTCCTTGCAGCGATAGCGGTTGGGAAAGCGGATCGCCGGCTGCCCCTGCTGGGTCAGGTCGAACCCATCGCGCGTGCGCGCCACGTCGTCCGGGTGCAGCAGCTCGAAGATCGACATGCCGGCGACCTCGGCCTCGGTCCAGCCCAGCACCGTCAGCCACGCCGGGTTCGAGGTCTCGAAATAGCCTTGCGCATTCAACGCGCCCATCAGATCGGGGCTGACCTGCCAGGTCAGGCCGCGTGCCTGGGTGCGCTCGATCACCCGGCGCTCCAGGTCGGCATTGAGCGCGCGCAGCCGGGCCTCGCTTTCGCGCAGCGCCGCGTCGGCTTTCGCGCGCTCGGTCACGTCGGCGCCCTCGATGAAGATGCCGACCACCGTGCCGGACGAATCGCGCACCGGCTGGAATACGAAATCGACGCTGCGCTGGTCGACCGGGCCGCCCGGCGCCGCCTGGACCGCGTAGGGGGCGGCGTCGGCGGAAAACGCCTCGCCGCTCGCATAGACCTTGTCGAGCAGTTCCAGATAGCCCTGCTCGACCGCGTCGGGCAGCGCCTCGGCGATGGTCTTGCCCAGGACCGGGCGATGGCCGACCAGCTTCAAATAGCCCGGATTGGCCAGCTCGATGCGGTGCTGCGGCCCGCGCAGCATGGCCATGAAGGTCGGCGCCTGTTCGAACAGCTGCGAGAATTGCTCCTGCTCGGCCGCGATGCGCCGATCGGCCAGCACCCGCTCGGTCGTCTCGACCACGATGGCGATCACGCCGCCCGGCATGCCGTCGTCGCCCAGCACCGGCGAATAATCGAGGTTCATCCAGACCTGCTCGGCCCGGCCGGTGCGGTACAGCGTCAGCTCCTGGTCCTTGTAGGCGAGCGTGCCGCCGGCGAGGCCGACGCGCATGACGTTGGCGTTGAACTCCGCGACCTCGGGCCAGGCGTCGCACACTTTCTTGCCCAGCTTCTCGAAATGCCGCGCACCCGCGAACACGGAATAGGCGTCGTTGTAGATCATGACCCCGTCGGGACCCCACAGCAGCACGATCGGGATCGGCGAGCGCATCAGGAAGCCGGTGATGGTCTTCAGGCTGTGCGGCCATTCCGCAATCGGACCCAGTGCGGTCGACGGCCAGTCGAAATTGGCGACGCGCACGGCCATCTCGCCGGGGCAGTTCAGGAATTCGGATGGGGCCGAGCTTGGCATGAGAAGGTCTCGCGTGGGATCAGCGCCGTTCTGGTCAACGCGCCGGGTCGGAAAACGGCTCAAATCAGGACGGCGCCCTCATACCGGCACGACGTTGCCCACCTTGTCGCGCGACATCACCACGCTGGTGGTGAAGCGGCGGATGTTGGAATTGTCGAACAGCAGGCGCCGGGTGAACGCCTCGAAGTCCGCCATGTCGCGCGCGACCACGATCAGGATGAAATCGGCGACGCCGGTCACGTAATAGCATTGCTGCACGTTCGGGTCGGCGCGGGCCGCCCGGCGGAAGGCATCCAGCATGTCGGCGCGCTCGCGCTCCAGCTCGACGCCGACGATGAAGCTCATGGCCTGGCCGACCAGCGCCGGATCGACGATCGCGACCTCTGCCGTGATAGCGCCGATCGCGCGCAGGCGCTTGATGCGGCGCTGCACGGCGGCGGCGGATAGGTGCACGGCGGCGCCGATCTCCTCGCCGGTGGCGCGGGCGTCGACCTGCAGGCGGCGCAGGATTTCGCGGTCGAACTCGTCGAGGCTGGTGTCGTCGCTCATGCCGCATCAAACCATCGAAACTCGCGGATTGGCAACGGTGATGGGGCCATGAACGCGGCCGAACCGCGCGCGCCCTAGGTAGAATGACCTTCGTCACCAGCGCGAGGCTTCCCGATGTTGCTCAATTCCGGCCGTTCCGCCTATCGATCCGCCGACCGCGAACTGATCGGCGGCGGCCATGCCGCCGCGGTGCGGGCGCTGCTGGGGTTCTGCCCGGCCTCCGGCGCCACGCCGCTGCTGGCGCTGCCCGACCTGGCGGCGGCGCTGGGCGTGGCCCATGTCGCGATCAAGGCGGAATGGAGCCGGATGGGGCTGACCAGCTTCAAGGCGCTGGGCGGCGGTTATGCGGTTGCGCGGCTGATCCAGGCGCGCGCGTCGGCGGCGCTGGGCCGCCCGGCAACACCGGAGGAGCTGCGCTCGCCCCGGGTCCAGGCGATCGCGCGCGCCATCACGGTCGCGTGCGCCAGCGCCGGCAACCATGGCCTGTCGGTCGCGGCCGCCGCCCGCGTATTCGGCGCCCAGGCCGTCGTGTACCTGAGCCTGGGCGTACCGGAGCGTTTCGCCGCCGCCCTGCGCGCCAAGGGCGCCACGGTGGTGCGCGAGGGCGCCAGCTACGAGGGCAGCATGGCCGCGGCGACGGCGGCAGCGGCCCGGCACGGCTGGGACCTGGTGTCCGACAGTTCCTGGCCCGGCTATACCCAGGTCCCGCTCGACGTGATGCGCGGCTACACCCCATTGATCGAAGAGGCGGCCGAGGCCCTGGAGATGACCGGCGGCCCGGCGAGCCATGTCTTCGTCCAGGCGGGAGTCGGCGGGCTCGCGGCTGCGGCTGCCGGCCTGCTGCGCGATCGCTGGGGCGAGGATTTCACCTTCGTCGTCGTCGAGCCGGACGGGGCGCCCTGCCTGCTGGAAAGCGCCCGCGCCGGCCGGCCGGTCCGCATTACCGGCGCGCCAACCAGCCTCGGGCGGCTCGATTGCAAGGAGCCGTCCCTGCTCGCCCTTCACCTGCTGGACCATCTGGCCGACGGCTTCGTGACCGTGTCGGATGCGGCGGCCGAAGCGGCGGCATCGCGCCTCGCCACCCTCGGCGCCCCCGTCTCGCCGTGCGGTGCGACCGGCGCCGCCGGCCTGATCGCGGCCTGCGCCGACCCGGCCTGGCGCCGGGCCCTTGCCCTCGATCCCCGCGCCCGCGTGCTGCTGATCGGCACCGAGGCGGCGGAAACGCTCACGCCCGGAGACATGCCATGAAACTGTACTACCAGACCCATTCGCCCTATGCCCGCAAGGTGCTGGTGCTGGCCCACGAGGCCGGCCTCGCCGACCGGCTGCAGGTCGTGCATCACGAGACCAGCCCGACCCAGCGCAACGACGAGGTGTTCGCGGTCAACCCGCTGGGCAAGGTGCCGGTGCTCGTGCTCGACGACGGGCTGGTGCTGTTCGATTCCAACGTGATCTGCGAATACCTGGACGGGCTGCACGACGGCCCGACCTTGATCCCGCCCGCCGGCCCGGCGCGGTTCCTCAGCCTGCGGCTCCAGGCGCTGGCCCAGGGCCTGTGCGACGCCGGCATCGCCGTGCGCCACGATACGGTGCGCCGGCCCGAGCCCTATCGCTATCCGGCGATGCGCGACGGCCAGACCGCGAAGCTGATCGCCTCCTACGATTTCCTCGAGCGGGAAGAAGCGCTGCTCGACGCCCCCGGTGTGTGCGTCGGCCGGATCGCGCTCGCCACGGCGCTGAGCTGGCTCGATTTCCGCGAGTTGCCGGCGTTCGAGCCGGGGCGCCCGCGCCTCGCCGCCTTCTATCGCGCCTTCACCGATCGCCCCGCCATGCGGGCGACGCCGCTCACCGGCGAAACATTGGACTGACGGAGCCCCCCATGATCGATCACCTGGAACTGCAGACCCGCGACGTTGACGCCAGCATCCGCTTCTATGGCGACGTGCTGGCCCCGCTCGGCTATTCGCTCAAGGTCGACGGCCCGGCCAAGGGCTATGGCGACGGCACCAGCCTCGACCTGTTCTTCGTCGCGGGCGAGCCATCGACCCACGTCCATTTCGCGTTCGGGGCCTCCAGCCGCGCGCTGGTCGACCGGGTCTACGAGGTCGCCCGCGCCGCCGGCCATCCGCTCGACCGGGCGCCGGCGCTCGCCCCGCGCGTCCATCCGAACTATTACGCAGGCTATCTGCGCGATCCGGACGGACGGCTGGTCGAGTTCGTCTGTCATCAGGCGGGGTGAGGCGCTGCCTCAGACCGCCGCCACCACGCTGCGCACCACCGCCTCGCGCGGCTCCTTGACCAGGAACGCGACCGAGACGGCGCCCAGCACGGCGATGCCACCGGTCAGCGCGAAGGCGCTGGTGAAGGTGCCGGTCCATTGCACCAGGTAGCCGGTCACGGCCGGCGCCACGATGCCGGCCAGGTTGGCGATCAGGTGGACGAAGCCGCTGACGCCGCCAACCCGCGCATCTTCGACCGTATCGAGGATGATCGCCCAATAGGTGCTGGCGGTCAGGTACATGAAGAACACCGTGACCGCCATCAGCGCCACCGCCGGCACCACGCCTTCGACCATGCCGGCGAGCGCCACGCTGGCCGCGGCGATCAGCAGGCTGCAGACCAGCACCAGCTTGCGGGCGAACAGCGCATTGCCGGTGCGGCGGAAGATCGCGTCGCACACGAAGCCGCTGGACGCGAGCCCGACGAACCCCACCAGCCAGGGGATGGCGTTGACCACGCCCATCTTCTGGATCGACAGGTGCTGCGCCATGGTCAGGTAGGACGGGAACCAGGACAGGAAGAAATACAGGATGTAGGCATAGCCGAAGAAGGCGAAGGCGGTCGCCAGGATGGCCGGGCGCCGCAGGTAGGTGCCGAGCGGCAGGGCGGCCGCCGAGGGCTTCGCGGCGTCGGCGCGGGCAAGATCGAGGCGGTCGGCGTCGGCCAGCCAGCGATGCTCGCGCGGCCGGTCGGTCGCGAGCCACACCCAGCCCACGGTCCAGACGATGCCGATCGCCGCGATCGCGACGAAGGACAGGCGCCAGCCGACCGAGACGGCGAGCAGGCCCACCACCGGGCCGGCCAGAGCCGCGCCCAGCGGCTGGCCCGCATTGGCCATGCCGACGGCACTCGCCTGCTCGCGCCGGGGAAACCAGTTGCTGACCAGCTTGTTCGCGGTCGAGCTGAACGGCCCCTCGCCCATGCCGAACACCACGCGCACGACCAACAGCGAGAACAGCCCGGCCGTGACCGCGGTCAGCCCGCAGAAGATCGACCAGACCGTCATGGCGAGCGTGAACACGTTCTTCGGACCGATCTTGTCCGACGCCAGCCCGCCGACGAAGCAGAACAGCGCGTAGCCGATGAAGAAGCTGGAAAACACGATGCCCAACTGCGACGGGTCGAGCGCCATGTCCTTGGCGATCAGCGGTGCCGCGATCGACAGCGCGGCGCGGTCGAGATAGCTGATGGCGCCGCCGACGAACAGCAGCGCGATGATGAACCAACGCAGGCGTGCGAACATGGCGTACCTCCCGATGCCGGCTCTTGGGGCCGGTCGCTTTTGGAACCGTTCGTCGTGCTTCGGCAGCGCCTCTTACGCCGCGGCGGTCCTGCCGGTGTCGCGCATCAGGATCTGCTGATGGTCGCCGGTAATCTTGGCGTGGAAGGCGCGCGCGGCCTCGGAGAAGTCGGCGTCGGGCGGCTGCTCCGGTTCGAAATTGCGGAACTCGTCCACGCCGCGCACCAGCGTCGCGCTGTCGTGGGATCCGACCACCTGGCGGACATAGGTCGGCAGGTAGCGGATGGCGAAGCCGATGCGCCGCTTGCCTGAAGGGTTCGGGTCGGAGCCGTGGATCAGCCGCACGTGATGCAGCGACATCTCGCCCGGCTGCAGTTCCAGCATGTGCGCACTCGCCTCGTCGACCGAGACCGCGATCTCCTGGCCGCGCGACAGCAAGTTGCCCTCGGCGAAGGTGTCGCGATGAGGAATCTGGTCCAGCATGTGGCTGCGGGGGATGACGCGCATCGCGCCGTTCTCCGCCGTGCTCTCGCTGAGCGCCACCCACGCGGTCACGATGTCGGCCGGATCGAGCCCCCAATAGGTCGAATCCTGGTGCCAGGACACGAAGCCCGGGTCATGCGCCTCCTTGGTGAAGAACGACGAACCCCAGACCAGCAGGTTGGGACCGAGAATGTCCTCGACTGCATCGAGGATGCCGGGATGGCGGATCAACCGGTCGAGCCAGGTAAACAGCAGATGGCTCTTGTGGCGCATCGGGCCTTTCAGCAGCCCGTGCCGGGCCTCGTGGGCCTCCAGTTCGCGCCGCAGCGTGCCGGCCTCTTCCGTCGAAATCGCCCGGATCGGGGCCCGGAAACCGTGCGCGCGGTAGTGATCGACCGCCTCCGTCGTCAGCTTTTTCATAGGGATTTCCTCCACGATGCCGCATATTTCAGGCAGTTCGACTTTCTTATGTGTCGATACGATTTCAAGTGTGGAATCTTATGAAGATCCCTGTCAACGCCGACGAAAGAACCATGCCGGTTGAGGACGATGCCGCAGACGCGTTGCGTCGCCCGGGCGCGCCGGCGCTGGAAAAGGGCCTGGACCTGCTGGAGGCACTGGCGGCCGAGCCCAACGGCATCTCGCAGAAGAACCTGGCGGCCAAGGTCGGACGCTCCGTCGGCGAGATCTTCCGCATGCTGGGCGCCCTGGAGCAGCGGGGCTATGTCGGGCGCGATCCCAAGACCGGCGAGTACGGCTTGTCGCTGCGCCTGTTCCAACTCGCGACCCAGCATCCGCCGGCGCGCCGCCTGCAGCAGGCGGCCCTGCCGGTCATGGAGGAACTGGCGGCCGCGGTCGGCCTGTCGTGCCATCTCAGCATGCTGAGCGGCCCGCATTTCCTGACCGTGGCCCAGGCCGAGTCCGATCGGCAGATGGGCTGGTCGGTCAAGCTCGGCGCCCTGTTCCCTTTCACCATGCCCTATGTCTCGGCGCGCGTGCTGGCCGCGTTTCAGCACCGGCGGCGCGACGAGGTCATGGCGCTGCTGGCGCGCGAGAGCGGGCTGGCCGTCGACGCGATCCGCCCACGCCTCGACGCCATCCGGACCGCCGGCTACGACCTGTCGCCGAGCGAGATGGTGACCGGCCTGGTCGACATGAGCTGTCCGGTGCAGGACCATTCCGGCCAGGTACTGGCGGCGCTGACCCTGCCCTTCCTGCCCCAGCGCGACCAGGACAAGGACCCGGCCCCCACGCTCGCGCGGCTGCGCGCCGCCGCCGCGGACATCTCCGAAAAGATCGGTGCCGCAACAGCGTGAGACCGTCTTCGATGTTGACTCGATTTTTCATGAAGACGACAATGCAGGGTTGATTTCATTCTCGCACAAATGGATCGAGCCATGCCCGAACTGCCGGTCGCGGAAGCGCGCGACATCCATCGGAGCAATCCCAATTTCTTTCGAGGGGTGATCGACTTCGGACAAGACGACCATACAGTCCAGGCGGCGCTAGCGGGATCTATCTTCAAGAAATTCGCGAATCAGCAATTCGTCAATTGCTTCGACTTCGCCTTCAACAATCATCATTCGACCTCGCAGACCAAGCAGCGGATGATCGAATGGGGCCAAAGGAACGCATTCATCCAGCTGCCAGCAGGCCACCAGGCGGGGCACATCGACGTCTGGGGCGATGGCGATGACAGCCTCGCCCATGCCTGTCGCCTGATCGACGTCATGAATCCTCGGACGGACGATGTCTGGGCATCGGCCATGGGCGCGGGTCAGGCCATCGTCTCGCACTATCGCCGCTCGTTCGCGGGAGGCGCCTATGGCGCGCAGATCGTATCGTTCGTCAATTTTGCCAATTGGAACGCGGGGTGGATGCAGCAAGGCAACAATTTCGTCGGCGACATCGCCCGCTGGGCGAGGTAACCCTGCGACCTCGCACTGCAACATATTTGCCGCATAAAGCCCGGCCCGCCCGCCTTATTGCATCCTCGGCAACCGCCCCCGTCGAATTCCCGGACCCTTTCGCCCCGCTGGCACCTTAGTATGGGGTCGCCCGAGTGCGCGGCGGAACGATGGGAAGAGTGGCAATGAGCATCTTGGACGGGCCTGGGGGCCTCGCGTCGCTACCCCGCCCGGTCGTGGAGCCGAAACGGTTCACCGTGCGGCACGTCAGTACCTACCGCTATTCAGAGCCGGTCGGGTTCGGCGAGCATCGCATGATGTTCCGGCCGCGCGCGAGCCACGACCTGCGCCTGGTCGCGACCGATCTCGAGATCACGCCGGCCCCCTCCCGGCTGCATTGGCTGCACGACGTGTTCGACAATTCGGTCGCCGTCGCCAGCTTCGAGGCGGAGGCGGCGGAGCTGCGGTTCGAAAGCCTGGTGACGCTGGAGCATCTCGAGTCGCCGGCGCCGGACTATGCGCTGGAGCGCTACGCCGCGATCTATCCGTTCGTCTATACCAACGCCGAGGCCTCGGACCTGGTCAAGGCGCGCAACCGGCACTATCCGGACGAAGACGTCGATGCCTGGGCCTGGTCGTTCTTGCCGCCCGGCGGCTCGACCGGCACCATGACGCTGCTGCGCGCCATCACCCAGGCGATCCGGCGCGACTTCACCTACGTCCGCCGCGCCGAGAAGGGCGTCAACCATCCGGCCGAGACCCTGCGCCGCCGCAGCGGCAGCTGCCGGGATTTCGCGGTACTGATGATAGAGGCGGCGCGGTCGCTGGGCCTCGCGGCCCGTTTCGTCAGCGGCTACATCTTCGTGCCCGATTTCGACACGACCCAGGGCGGCGGCGCCACCCACGCCTGGCTGCAGATCTATCTGCCCGGCGCCGGCTGGGTCGATTTCGATCCGACGAACAGCATCGTCGGCAACCGACATCTGATCCGCGTCGCGGTCGCCTGGGACCATCACCAGGCCCTGCCGCTCTGGGGCACCTGGCACGGCGCGGCCGGTGCGTTCGAGGGGCTCGACGTCACGGTCAGCGTCACAGAAGAAAGTCCAGGCCGGTGAAGCTCCGCGTAGGGTACGCCCTGACCTATGACAGCCCGCAGCCGACGCCGATGATGCTGATGCTGAACACGCACTTCTCTCGCGTCGAGGACGTGCTGGTCGCCGACCTGCTGATGACCGATCCACCGGTCGCGATCCGGCACTATCGCGACGGATTCGGCAACCTGTGCGCCCGGATCGTGGCACCGCCGGGCCGGATCTCGCTGACCACCACGGCCCTGTTCGAAGTGTCCGACCAGCCCGAAGCCCGCCCGGCCGAGGGCTGGCAGTCGCCGGTCGAGGACCTGCCAGACGAATGCCTCGTGTTCCTGCTGGGCAGCCGCTATTGCGAAACCGACCTCCTGTCGAACGTCGCCTGGCAGATGTTCGGAAATTCGGCGCCCGGCGCCGCACGGGTCCAGGCGATCTGCGACTTCGTCTTCGGCCATATCGGCTTCGGTTACCAGTACGCCCGGCCGACCAAGACCGCCTGGGAGGCCTACCAGGAAGGCCGCGGCGTATGCCGCGACTTCGCCCATCTGGCGGTGGCGCTGTGTCGCGCCATGAACATCCCGGCGCGCTACTGCACCGGCTACATCAGCGACGTCGGCACGCCCAAGCCCTGGGGCACCATGGATTTCGCCGCCTGGTTCGAGGCCTATGTCGGCGGCACCTGGCAAACTTTCGACCCGCGCAACAACGTACCGCGCATCGGCCGGGTACTGATGGCCCGCGGGCGCGACGCCGCCGACGTGGCGCTCAGCAACATCTTCGGACAAAGCACGCTGGTGAGTTTCGACGTGCGCTGCGAGCCCGAGGATGCTTCTGCGTAGCCGGGGTCGCCCTCTTCAGCCCGTGAATGCCTCCCGGACCTTGCCGAACAGGCCGTCCATGCCGGCACGGTCGATCCAGCGGGCGACCAGGACCAGGTCGAGTTCGCGTGAGACCCAGACCACGTTGGCTCCGGCGCCGAGGGCGAATACGCTGTCGGCGGTGGCGCTCGGATAGCGAACGTCAGGGCCGCCGTTCAGCCACCACATCAGGCCATACTGATCGTTGTGCGGCGAGGGGGTCAGCATCGCCTGGACCCAGCCGGCCGGCAGAATGCGTCGCTCGCCCCAGAGCCCGTCGCGCGCCATCAGCAACCCCATGCGCGCATGGTCCCGGCTGCCGATGAACATGCCCCCGCCCCAGTGGCCGCCGCCGGAAACCGAGCGGAGCCGTTTGCCGTCGAGGTCGACGAAGGCGTCGCTATAACCGTGCCATTCCCAATCGGCGGAGGCGCCGATCGGATCCATCACCCGTTCCTTGAGCACGTCGGGCAACGGCCGGCCGAAGCGGTGGGTCAGGCAGGCGGCCAACAGGTTGACGCGTACGTCGTTATATTCGAACAACTCGCCCGGCGCCCGCATGGCGCGGGCCTCGCCCTTGGCCGCAACGACGCGGGCGCCACCGCCCACGACCCGGTTGTGATCCGCCGAATCCGGCTTGCCCCACAATTCCCCCGACCATTCGCTGGTCTGCTGGAGCAGATGGCGCCAGGTAATCGACGCGTTCTGCGGCGATGCGAACCAGGGTCCCGGCACATCCTCGGCCACCCGACGGTCGAGCGCAGCAATCAGCCCGTCGGCCAGGGCGAGACCGGCAAGGATGCCGAGGTAGCTCTTCGCGATCGAAAAAGTCATGTCGGCGTTACGCGTGTCACCCCACTCCGCCACCAACCTGCCACCGCGCAGGATCAGCCCGTTCGGCGCGCCTCGCGGCCGCACCGGACCGATCACCGCCGCATGTTCCGGCTTGTCGCCGATATCGGCGACGCCGACATAGCGCCCGTCGGGCAGATACATCGAGCGCGGCCAGGACGTCTCGTGCGAGCGGTGGAACTGGATCGCGTCCTGCAACCGCCTGGCATCGAAACCGGCCGCTTCGGGCGCCGCGGTCTCCCAGGAAAGATCGGCGGTGGGTACATAGCTGTGCGGCATCTGGTTTTCCTGGAACGCGGTCGAGGCTTGTAAGGAGCCCGCCGCATCCTCGGCAAAACCGCCTGAACGATGCAAGGCCCGAGATTGGAATTCGACTGTCGGCTCGATGTTACGATGCCCGGCAATGGTGTGTGCCACCGGGTCTCACCTTTCAAAAGAATGAGAGACTGCGTCGCCCGGAACGGGCTGATCAATCGCAAAGCATCGTGCTCTCGAGTTTTGCGATCGGACGAAGGATCTCGAGCACGAATTTTGGTTATTAAATAAATTCATGAAGTAATATATAAATATATATCGGAATCTATATATTCTGAGATAGACATAATGACCAACTACCGATAAATATAAAAACACGAAACGACCTGAACATTGAGTTCGACCGGCAAAATAGAAGCCGGAGAAATTACAATCAATGGCTCAGGAGAAATTCCCATGACTGGAATTCGCCTACGCTTATCGGCTGGGATGGGCGTCGCCCTATCGATGGTGGTCGGGCTCGCGAATCCGCCACCTGCAATTGCCGATCAACCACCCACGGCGCGGGCGCAGGTTCAACATCTGCTGCGCCGCCTGGCCTTCTCGGCGTCGCCGGCCACGGTCTCCGCCGTGGCTGCGGCCGGGAGCGACGTCTGGCTTCGTGCTCAGCTGACGCCGTCCGGCATCGACGATTCCGCGGCGATCGCCAGCCTGGAGCCGGAGCCGACGACGACCAATCCAGACGGCACCATCCCCAATGAATTCGCCTACGAGCGCCGCTTCATCCAGCGCGCCGTGCGCAGCCTGCGCCAGGTGCAGATGAAGCTGGTGCTGCACTGGATCGATCACTTCGCCATCGGCGACGAAAAAGTGCACGACCAGGCGATGATGTCGCGTTACGAGACCGTTCTTCGCAATGGCGGGCTCGGCAATTTCGAGCAGCTGGTGGCGGCCGTCGCCGCGGAGCCGGCCATGCTGATCTGGCTCGACAACGACGGCAACGCGGCCCCGATCCCGAACGAGAATTTCGCCCGCGAGCTGATGCAGATCTATCTCATGGGTGTGGATCGTCTGAATGCGGACGGTTCCGTGATCCCGGGACCCAATGGCAATCCGCTACCCAACTACAGCCAGGCCGACGTGCAGCAGGTGGCCTTGGCCATGACCGGCTTCAACGTGGTCTGGAACGACAGCGATCCCAATCCCAATACCGGCTTCGCCGTCAGCTTCGATCCGCGCAGCCACTATCCGGGCGCGCGCCAGATCATGGGCCAGACCGTGCAGGTGCCGAGCAATGCGACCTGCATGACCGCGATCATTCATTTTCTGGTGCGCCAGCCGTCGGTGGCGCCCTTCCAGGTGCGCGAATTGCTGCAGCGTTTCGTCACCGAGGCGCCCAGCCCCCGCTATATCGCCGACATTGTCCAGGTGTGGAACGCTCATCTCGACGACCCGAACCAGCTCGCGAACGTGCTCTGGGCGATCGCCCACCACCCGGAGTTCAATACGACCTATCGCTCGATGCCGAAGCAGCCGGTCGAACTGGTCCTGGGGGCATTGCGCCAATTGCCGGGCGTTCTGCGACCAAGCGTCGGGCAAGGACCCGGCGACGATCTGGTGAGCGGCGGCTGGCTGACGCTGTTGGGGCAGGAGCCCTATTTCCCGCCCAGCGTCTTTTCCTTCTACCGGCCGGGCCAGCTTTCGTCGTTGACCAATACCAACCTGGTGCTGCAGCGCACCGGGACTTTCACGGACGTGGCCGGAAGCAAGCCAAGCGACGACACGGCCAATGTCCTGATCGATATCCAGGCGTTGCGCACGCGTGTCGGCTCCACGGCGGGCCCCAAGATCGCCGCCTATCTGCTCGACGCCCTGGTCGATGGCGGCACGCCCGCTCTGCAGCAGACCATGGCGAGCTATCTCGGCGCCAAGCCCGACGACGACCAATTGCGCGGCGCCCTCTGGCTGCTGCTCAATTCGCCCTCTTACGCGGTGAACTGACATGACGACACGACGGCACGTCTTGAAGGGGCTGGGCGGCCTCGCCATAACGCCTTTCTTCCTGCGCAGCATGAGCGCCCAAGCGGCCGGCAGCGACGGGATCCTGGTCAGCATCCTGCTGGCCGGCGGCAATGACGGGCTCAATACCGTCGTGCCGCTCGGCCAGTATGGCGCCTACAAAAAGCTTCGGCGTCCCTCGGATCCGCCGAGCCCCGAGACGGCCCTCGACATTCCGCTGGCCAGCCTGGCCGCGACCGCGTTCGATGCCAACCCTGCGGTGTCGGCGAGTGCCGCTCGCACCTATGCGTTCAATCCGGCGATGGGCGCCATGCGCCAGCTCTATGCGGCCGGCCGTCTGGCGGTCGTCGCCGGGGTCGGGCTGCCGCTCGCCGAGGTGGCCAGCCTCGATCACGAAGTCGGGCAATATGACTGGCAGACCGGCACGATCAACACCTTCTCGACCGGCCAGCCGGGCTGGCTTGCGACCACCTTGGACAGCGTCGGAGCGACCGGGCGTCTGGGCAGCATGATCTCGGTCAGCGGCGACCTGCCGCTGTTGCTGAGTGATCGCGCGACGCAGGCGCTGGTTCTGCCGACACCCATCGACAATTTCGGCATCAGCACCGGCGGCGGCGACGACCAGGATCAGCTGCTACAGACCTATCAGCAGATCCTGGCGCTGCCGCCGACCAGCGCCGTCGAGGCCTATGACCGGGCGGTGGCGACGGGAGCCGGCGCGCTGGAGAATGGCGTCCAGGACATCGCCTCGGCAATGCCGGGCAGCGACTACCCGGCGCCGCAGAGCGACCTCGACCAGCAATTGCAGCAGATTGCCCGCCTGATCATCGGGGGTGCCGGCGCCCGGGCCTATTTCGCGGCCCAGGATGGCTATGACACTCATTCGGCGCAGAACCCGACCCAGGTCGGCCTGCTCACCGACCTGTCCACCTCGTTATCCAATTTCTACCACTACCTCAAGACCCATGGCGCCTCGTCCAAGGTGGTCATCGCGACCTTCTCGGATTTCGGCCGGCGCCCCTCTGCCAATCTCGATTTCGGTACCGACCATGGCGCCGCGAGCGTCTGCTTCGTGCTGGGCGACCGGGTGCATGGCGGCGTCTATGGCCGTTATCCGGATCTGACCAAACTGGACGACAATGGCAATCTCGCAATGCAGGTCGATTTCCGCAACGTCATATCGGATCTGATCGGCTTCATGGGCGGGAACCCGACGGCCGTGCTGGGCATGACGATGCCGCGACTGGGCTTCGTGTAACAGCCAGCATCGCCAAAGCCCTGGACGCGACGAGGATCAAGACCGCCCCGCACCATCGCCAAACCGCTTTGCAGGCGAACTACTCGGTCTGCACCGCGACGCTGGTCGCGCCGTGGGAGACGCCGTTGCCGTCGCGGAAATGCACGAAGATTCGGTGGGCGCCGGGGGCTGCGGCCACGCCGGCAGTGGCCGTGGCGAAGACCGAGAAAGTCGGCGTTCCGCCGGCAGCGATGCTGATGGGCACCGAGGAGACGGGGATAGCCAGGCACTGGCCGGTCGTGGGATCGGTCTGGCAGACGCCCAGCGCGATCGGCAGTGCAGCGTCGCCGGTATCGGCCGAGACCGACAGCGCGCCGGCCGCGCCGACATTGGCACTGGCGACCGCGAAGGCCGCCCCGTTCGCCGATAGCGGGATGCGTACGATGCCGTCGCCCGACGCGGTGGCGGCGAGCGCGATCACGTCCGTCGTCGCGGTCGCACCGAAGGCGAGGTCGACGGTGTTCACGCCCGGTACCAGAGTCGCCGGCGCAATGCCGGAGCAGAAGAACTGCAGCGGCACCGTCGTCATGGGAACGGTGGCACTGGCCTTGAACGACAGCAGGAAGGTCTGGGCCTCGCCGCCGAACAGCTGGAACAGGCGGTCCGGTACCCCCACGACTTTGTTGGTCAATGCATCGGTCGCCACCGTGGTCAGCGAGATCGGTGCCGATTGCTCCGAAGGCAGGTTGATCCGGCAGCCGGAGGCGAGGCTGGCGCCGCCATTGATCAGGGTCGCGAAGACCGTCGCGGTGCCGTCCTCGCGGACCGAGCGGGACCCCGGCAGCACCGCGCCCACGATCGAGGTCGGCACGGTGCCGAAGGTGTGCGCCTTGATCACGCCCAGCCCGCCGAACGTCCGCTCGACCGTGTTGGTGACGAGCGAGAAGACCGAGATCGTGTTATCTCCTGTGTTGACGATATAGGCCTCGCTGGCGTCGGAGGTAACCCGGACCTGGGTCGGATTCCGGCCAACCGGGATCCTCGACGTGACCGTATAAATGGCGCTGCCCGCGAGCGGGATGACATCGACCTCGTTGTCGGCGGCCGAAAGCACATAGAGCGTCGTACCGTCCTGCGAGAAGAACATCGAGCGCGGCTGGTTCACACCCGTGATCGTGTTCGTCACCGTCGAGCGGCTGAGATTGACCACCGAAATGTCGTTGGACCCCGTGTTGAGCGAAAAGAGGATCCCCCCTCTCCAGGCGAGGCTCCTCGGGCCCGTACCGACAGGGATCGTCGCGGTGATCACGTTGCCCACGGCCCCCGCTGTCGCGACGACGGAAACCGTGTTGGCGGCGGAATTCGCGACATAGATCGTATCGACCAGGCCGGCAGTGGTCGACTGGGTCACTGCTGCGACCCCTTCCGGCTGGTCGAACCCGGTAATCGTGGCGACGATCTGGTTGACCTGGGGTCCCAGCAGCGGAACGACGGAGATCGTATCGGCAGCCTGGTTGGCGATGTACAGGAATTTGTCGCCAGCCGTGCCGGTGAACCCCGACGGCGTGCTGAGTCCGGTCGTCTTGCCGAGCACCGTGCCGGCAAGATCTCCGGTCAGGGCAACATACTCGAGGCTATTGGCCGCCGTATCGCGCACCAGGGCGATCGCTCCGGTGGCGTCGATGCCGAAATCGTCGGGCGTGCCGCCGAGCGGCAGGCGCTGGGTGACCGTGAAGGCCTGGGGACCGGCGGTGGGAACCAGCAGAAATGCCCTGGCCCCCGTGCCAGGATCCTGGCTCAGGATATAGAGCGGCTGCCCGGTCTGTGCCCGGGCCGTGCCGCAGATCGCCGTCAAAACCGACACGACCAGCGCGAAGCAAAGTACTCGCATGCCTACCCCAACCCACAATCTGCCGGCTCTTTCCGGTTAAACGGATAGGTAGCGAGCTTTCGGGGCGGCGTCCATCCTCGACGTCAAGGAGCCTTCGATTTCCGGAAGTTCTGCAGGGAGCCTTCGAGGAACGAGAAGAAGATGTCGGCGGCGTACCCGACCAGGAAGGCGACGGCGAGCGGCGACAGCGAGGCGCCCTGCCCGATCGAGAAATTATTGAACAGGCCGACGATCGCCCCGCCGATGGCGGCGATGACGAAGCGGGCCGATGCCGCGTAGGTCGGCCGGAAGGTCTGGCTCGCCACCTGTTCGGAAAACACCCGCAGCAGATAGGCACAGGCACCGAGCAGCGCATAGAGCACCGGCAGGATGCAGGCGCTGATGGCACCATACAGCAGCGAGGCGGCGTCCTGCACCGACTTGGCGTCGGACCGCACGTTCTGGTAGGCGGCGGTCAGTCGGTTGAGATTGTTCACCAGTTCCGGGACGCTGTTGGACAGCGAGGGGTCGAGCTCCAGCCGGCCCTTGCCGTCCGCGGGACCTTCCCTGAACTCGAATTCGACCGGCACGAACCAAGCCAGTTGCTTGGTGCGCGCGCGGATCGACCGGATCGTCGCCGCATATTGCTGCAGGTCTGGAAGGCTGTTGAGCGCCGCGGTGCTCGCAGTCGGTGCGCCCGAGGTATTGAGCTGCGCATGCAGGTTGACCGCGAGCTGGTTCGCGACCGCCAGGTCGGCGGTCACCGCATTGGAAAGCCCGGTATAGACGAACGAGATCATCGACAGCGGCAGGATGATGACGGCGAGCGCGCAGGCCATGCCGCGATAGTTTCGGATCGTCGTATAGGCTTGCTCGCGACAGGCGCGCAACGTCTCGGCCGTTACCGGGTGCACGAGGGCGGCGAGCTTGATGATGGCCGAGGCCAGCCGGCCCGCCTCCGCGCAGTTCCACGCGGAATCGCCCTCGATCCGCGCCTGGATGATGCGCTGGGAAGTGTCCGCGTCGACGTCGATCCCGGCCTCGACGGCGTAGCGCAGCAGATGGCCCGCGTTATCCAGCAGGGTAGCGGGTTCGGCACGCCGTCTCGCGCCGACGCGGCGCACTGCCGGCGAAATCACGGCGCCGAGAAAAGCTTGGGGATCGGTATCCAGCTGCGACGTCATGGGATGCCTCCTGAGGAGCCGGGCGAGCCGGCTCGACACAATGAAGCGCGATCCCGGTTGTACGCCTTCGCGCACTGCGCATCCTATGAAGCGAGACACACTCCCGTCGGGGACGGGGATTCGATGAAAGCTCCGGGGCCGGAAAAACCCTACTCCATTACCAAGCCGGACCGATAGAGGCGAAGCCTCACATCCTGACGCCTTCGTGCGCCAGCAGCCAGCGCTTGCGCTCCAGCCCGCCGGCGTAGCCGGTCAGGTCGCGGTCGTGGCCGACGACGCGGTGGCACGCCAGGATGATGGCGACGGGATTGAGCGAATTGGCATAGCCCACCGCCCGGCTGGCCTTGGGCCGTCCGAGCCGGGCTGCGAGTGCACCGTAGGTCGTGATCGTGCCGACCGGGATGGCGCGCAGCGCCCGCCAACATTGCTCCTGGAACTCCGTGCCGCCCGTTGCGACCGGCAGGTCGTCGAACGCGGTGAAGTCGCCGGCCAGATAGGCCCGGACCCGGGCCGAGGCACCCAGCGGATCGGCCCGCTCGACCAGGCGGAACGGACCGTAGCGCTTGGTCAGAAGCGCCTTCATACGCGCCTCGTAGCCGGCATAGTCGAGCGCCACCAGGGCGGCACCGTCGCTCGCCACCAGGATGTCGCCGATCGCACTCGGCACGCGGTCGAAATCGAGATCGGTCATGTCAGCCTCCCGTCGCTCCGCCAAGGCTCATCCACAGATGCAGGGCGGCATAGGCGCGCCAGGGCCGCCAGGCCTCGGCGCGCAGATCCATTTCCTTGAAGCTGGGCAGGCCGGCCGCCGTGATCATCGCCTTGCGCAGGCCCAGGTCGCCCGACGGGAAGGCGTCGGGCTCGCGCAGCGCGCGCATGGCGATGTAATGGGCGGTCCAGGGACCGATGCCCGGCAGCGCGTCGAGCCGTTCGACCAGCAGGCCGAGCGGCAGGCCGCCCATCAGCAGCGCCGGCTCGGCCAATGCCGCCCGTGCCAAGCCGGCGATGGTCTCGGCCCGTTTGGTCGGAATGCGCAGCACGCCGGGATCGGCGCCGATCAGGGCGGCGGGATCCGGGAACACCTGGAACAGGCCGGGCGGTGGCGGCTCGCCGTCCTCGAGTTGCAACGGCGCACCGTAGGAGAGTGCCACCCTGCCGGCGAGCGTGGTTGCCGCGGCGACGCTGACCTGCTGGCCGAGGATGGCGCGCACCGCCAGTTCGAACGGATCCCAGGCGCCCGGCACGCGCAGGCCCGGCCGCAGCGCCACGAGCGGCGCCAGCAGCGGATCGCGGCCGAACTGGATCGCGATGGCGGCGATGTCGGTCATCAGGTCGAACTGCCGCACCAGCCGTTCGGCGATCGCGGCATGGGCCGTGGCATCCGGATAGCGGATCGCGACCTCGAGGCCGTCGGCACCGGGACCGAGCTCGATCGTGCCGTGCCGGCCGTTCAGCAGGATGGTCCGGCGATAGGCCAGGCCATCGACGGCCTCGACGCCCGGGATGCAGCGGGGTGCCAGGAAACCCGCGATGATTGACCAGTCGAACGGGTGATGGACCGGTAGCGCGAGGCGGACGATGGGGGAAGCGTTCATAGGCGCGATACTAGCCGGAGGGACGCGGCCGTCTCGCGGTTTTCGGACATGGTCGTTACCGCTTCCGAGATTAGTTGCATTTGTTACTGCTTGGTGACGCGGACGGCTTGTGCCACCATCCGCCGCCGTTGACGACGAACGGCCGACTGGGCATGCGACGCCGGCCGTCGCCACGGATAGGGAACACAGACCGGATGAATCTTGCGCGTCGGCTCGGCCTCCTGACCAGCCTCCTCGCCCTCACCCTCACGATCCTGCCGGCAAGTGCCGCGGAAAACGTGCTGCGGCGCCCGAACACGGCTGAGCCAGAATCGCTCGATCCGCAGAAGATCACAGGCCTGTCCGAAGCCAACGTGATCCGCGACCTGTTCGAACCGCTGATCGCGCTCGACGCCGATCGACACCCCTCGCCGGGTGCCGCCGAGAGCTGGGACGTATCGGACGACAAGAAGACCTGGACCTTTCACCTGCGCCCCGGCGCCCAATGGTCGGACGGCACGCCGCTGACCTCGGCCGACTGGGTCTATTCGCTGCGTCGCCTGGTCGATCCTGCGACCGGCGCCGCCAAGTTCGACCAGATCCGCAGCGTCGTGAATGCCGAGGAGATCGCGAGCGGGCGCGAGAAGGACATCACCAAGCTGGGCGTCGTCGCAGTCGATCCCACGACCCTGCGCTTCGATCTGGCCCAGCCGGAACTGATCCTGCCGCTCCTGATCGCCGACGTGGGCGCCGCCCCGGTGCCACGCGCGGCCATTGAAAAATGGGCGAACCAATGGACCCGGCCCGGCCATATGCTGTCGAACGGCGCCTATCGGCTGGAAAGCTGGGAGCCGCACGACAAGATCGTCCTGACGAAAAATCCGCTGTTCCACGCCGCCGCCCACGTCGCGATCGAGCGGGTCGTGCACTACCCGCTCGACGATCCGAACCGCGGCGTGAAGCAATATCGCGCGGGCGAGATGGATTGGGCCTCGCTGCCCAAGAGCCAGCTTGCCTGGGCCCGCAAGGAGATGGCGCCGGAACTGCACGTCGGCGACACGGACGGGCTGTGGTACCTGTTCTTCAACATGAAGAAGGGCATACTGGCCGAGCATAAGGGGATCCGCGAGGCGCTGTCGCTCGCGGTCGACCGCCAGACCATCGTCACCAAGATCGATCCGCGCGGCCAGAAGCCGGCCTACGCGATGGTGCCGACGGTGATGCCCGACTATACGCCGCAGAGCTACGACTGGCAGGCATCGTCCTATGCCGATCGCCTGGCGCGCGCCAAGCAGCTGATGGCGACCGCGGGCTATGGTCCGGACCATCCGTTG
>NZ_DASZBY010000086.1:0-29092 GCF_035943795.1 Aliidongia sp.
GCCCAACTCAGCATCTTTGAAATCTTGCCGATGTCGGCCCAGGTGCAATCCGGCTCGCCCGGACGCTTCGGCAGTCGGACCACATCGCCGCCCAGCAGGTCCACCAACCGATTGACACTTTGCGGATTGCCCGCACCCAGATTGAAGATCTCGCCCGTGAGGTCGGTCTCGGCGGCGGCGAGGAAAGCGGCGGCCACGTCGGACACATAGAGGAAATCGCGGCTTTGCGTGCCGTCGCCGACGACGGTGAAGGGCTTGCCGGCCAGTTTCTGACGCAGGAATACGCCGAATACCGCGCCATAAGCGCCCGTCGTCCGCACCCGCGGGCCGTACGCGTTGAAGATCCGGATCGAATTGACCGGCAGCCGATAGACCTGATGCCAATGGAGCGCAGCCATCTCGCCCTGATATTTGCTGAGCGCATAGGGGTACTGGGCCGCGATCGGATGATCCTCGCGCGTGGGCGTCGCGGCGAGTCCGTAGCAGGATGAGGATGCCGCATAGACGAACTTGGAGACCCCCGCGTGACGGGCGCATTCGAGGACCCGGACCGTTCCTTGAACATTGGTGTCCATGTAGTCGATCGGCCGCTCGATCGAAGGAACGATGTCGCCGATGCCCGCGAAATGGAACACGTAGCGCGCGCCGGCAAAGGCGGGGTGCTCGGCGGACAGACGCCGGACATCTTCGGTGATCAATGCCACCGAGGGATCGTCGCGATGATGCGCCAGGTTTTCGCCGGTGCTTCCGGCGAGAGAATCGATGACGTGGACGCGATAGCCTCGGGCCACCAGCAGATCGACCATATGGCTGCCGATGAACCCGGCGCCACCGGTCACGACGGCAAGCGGACGGGCATGACCTGCACCCTCCTCGATCAAGACCGTCGCCATCACCCGTCGCCCTTCTTCCACATGATCCAGGAGCCCCGCCCGCACCCCAAATGACGCGAGCACCCTATCTCCAGCACCGCCCATGGGCAATGCTGCGGGATAGCGGCTCGGCGAATATCAATAGTTCGAAGGTGTTCTGGCAGACAGTGGAGCCTTTAAAGCTCTTGCTGACCAGTAAAGGGGGCCGTTCGCTGGTTTTATCCAGCCGACGTTCCTTCTATCAAACCTTCGACCGTTTGACGGCCGAGCCGGAGCGAGCTTTGCTACGCACCTTGGGACCTATGCCGATCCAACGCAGAACCGGCACATGTCCGATCGATACAGTGATACCCTATTTACTAACAAATCCTTTAGCGGAGGGAGCGCTTCGGGTCCAGCAGCCTCACCATTTCAGCAGCCGGACATGTCGCTTCCGTCCTCGTTTTCCTCGCCGATCAGACGCTCGTCAGGCGGCTTTCAGAGCCTTCAGCGTCTTTACGTTGGAATAGCGTTCGTCGCCCATGCTGTCCGGCAGCTTTCCGGCCTTGAAGGCAGCACAAAGATCCCGCACCGCGTCGACGACGCCGCGCTGCGGCACGAAGCCCAGAAGCCGGGCGATCTTGTCCGAATTAACATGATAGGATCGCAGATCGTTCGTCGGCGTGGTCACGATCTCGATTGGTGCCCGATCGGGAAATTCGGCTTCCACGGTTGCCTTGACCGTTTCAGCTATCGCCCTGATCGACAGATTCTCCTTGCCGACATTGAAGATCTGTCCGGCGATGTTCTCGGGGGCGGCTTTCAGCAATAGCGCATATAAGTCGCACATGTCCTGGATGTGCAGGTTCGGCCGGCGCTGTTCGCCCCCGAACACCGTGATCTTCGCGGCATTCACCGCAAGGTTGGTCAAGATGTTGACGCTGAGATCGAGGCGCATCCGCGGACTATAGCCGCACAAGGTCGCCGGTCTGATCGTCGTGCAGACGAAATCGGGCGCCTGATGGGCGAAAAGGATCGGCTCGCACAGGCCTTTGTATTTATTGTAGAGCGTCAGCGGCACAAGCGGATGATCTTCAGTCACATCCGGCGCATCGGAAACACCGTACACGGAACTCGACGACGCGTAGATGAACCTGTGCGCGCCGGCTTCTTTGGCGGCAACGACCAGCGGCTCGAAGCAGTCGAAATTGATCTCGCGACTGAGGGCCTCGTCCAGCTCGAAACTGGGATCGTTCGAAATGCAGGCAAGATGAATGACCTGATCGACGCCTTCGAGCGCGCGCTTGAGTGCTGCGGCATTCCGCAGATCGCTTTTGACGATCGTCAGCGCTGGATGAGGCTGGAGGAAGCATCCGTACCAGCAGGTATCGTAGACGACCACTTCGTAGCCGGCGGTGAGAAGTTGCGGCGTGAGCAACGTGCCGACGTAGCCAGCGCCCCCCGTGATCAGAACTTTCGTCATCGACCGGATGTCCTTCATCTAGCGTCGGCACTGAAACAATCAGAATTGAGACGAGCGTGCAAACGATGTTTGGCCGGCTTCACCTGCCAGGGAGGATAGCGACACGCTCCGGTTCGAGGTTGTGGCAATTGGCAATTTTCGATTCGTTAACCTTTCGCGAACCATACTGAACCCGATATTTGCCATGCTGCCATCACCCAGGATCCGCCGTTGGAACCCACCGATCCCTCTCCCCCATCCAGCACATTGACGAGGGACGAGGCGATCCGTGGCGCGCTCGATGCGATCGCGGTCAACGATGTCGCGCGCGGGATCGATCTCGCCCAGCAGGTCAATGCCCTCGAACCGAACAGCAATATCGGGCTGCATCTGGTCGGCCTCCTGTCGCTGCGCTTGAACGAGCCCGGCCGCGCGGTCGAGGCGTTCGAGGCGGCGCGCAAGCTGGCACCCGACGTGCGCGAGCATATCGATGCGCTGGCCATCGTGTTCTCGAAGACCGGCCGGCTGGTCGATTCGCTGTTCTACGGCAAGCTCGCGACGGCGGCGACGCAGGAGACCGGCATTCCGGGCATGCTGCCCGAGTGGCTCGGCACGTTCGACGAGGCGTTCTACAAGATCCACGACCGGCCGCTGGTCAAGCAAGCGCAGAAGCTGTTCGACGCCGGCGATTACGGTGGCGCCTGCGAGGCGTTCCGGCGCGAAATCGAACTCGATTCTCGTTCGATCGAAGGCTGGCGCGGCTTCACCCTGGCACTCTATCGCGCGCGCAAATACGACGACGCGCTGGTCGCTTCCGGCGCGCTCATCTCGCTGACCGACCGTCGCGCCGAGGACCTGTCGATCCATGGTCTGGTGCTGGCCGCTGCCGGGCGCCGAGACGAAGCGCTGGTCGCCGGCCGCGAGGCCGGGTCGCTGGCACCCGACGATGCGGCGATCGCCTGGCGCACGGTACAGGCCCAGGGCCGCACCTCGGACGCCGACAGCGCCACCCTCAACGCCATGGCCGAAAGCTGGGGCGCGCGCTTCCTCGCCCAGGGCAGCCGTCCCGCTGCGGCCGATCCGGCGGAATTCCTGCATCGCCGGGTCCGGGTCGGCGTGATGTCGGGCCACTGGGCCCACGGCGAAGGGCTCGATCTGCTGGTCCCGGTCTTCGAGCTGGTCGACCGCCGCCGCGTCGAACTGTTCGTCTATGCCGACGGCCTGGTCGATGCGCCGCTCGCCCGCCGCCTGCGCGCCCGCTCGAACGTCTGGCAGGATCTGACCGACCTCGACGCCGAGACCGTGGGCTTCATGGTCCGCAACGACAATCTCGACCTGCTGATCGATCTCGATGATCCGCTGCTGACCAACCATGCCCCGGTCATCGCCCAGGCACCGGCACCGACCGCCCTCGCCCTCTATGCCGACCCGGCCCTGGCGTTCGCCGTGGGCTTCACCGGCATCCTGGGCGAGCCTTCGGCCTATCGCGACAGGGCGGAGACGGCAGGCCTGATCCTGATCGACGGCGGCCTCGCGACCCAGCCGGTCGACCTGCCGCCGCTCGATCCCACCACGCTGCGCGTGCCAGGCCCCGAGATCGTGTTCGGCACGGTGGCCGCGGGCTGGCAGATCGACGAGACGACCATCGCCGCCTGGCGCGACATCCTGGCGGCGGTGCCGGGAGCCGTCCTGCTGCTCGACGATGAGAACCTGGGCGGCCACGGCAGCACGGGACGGCTCGCCGACCGGCTGCCGCGCGAGCGGCTGCGCCTGCGCGAGCCCGGGCCGATGCAGGAGTACCTGGCCGAGGTCGACCTGATGCTCGATCCGATCGGCAATCCGTCGGCGGATGGCCTGATCGCCGCCGCGGCACAAGGAGCACCCGGGCTGACCTGCCGCGCCCGGCGTCCCCGTGCCAACCTGGCGGCAGGCTGGCTCGACCGGGCCGGACTGCCGGAACTGGTCGCCGAGGATCCGGAAGACTATCGCCGCAAGGCCATTGCCGCCGTCGCCATGCCCGGGCTGCGCGCCCGCTTCGCCGAGCGCGTCATCGCCGACCGCGACACCGCCGCCGCCCGACAGGCGGTCCGCCTGGTCGAAGCCCTCGCCCTTCTCGTCAATCTGCCGCCGAGCCCATGACCCCCCCGACCGAGATCACCAAGATCGAAACGCCCGAGCCCGAGGCGACCGACGACCTGTTCGCGCGCAACATGGAGGCGCTGAAGCAGCGCTTCCCCAGCCTCTACGTCCGCATGCGCACGATCACCGAGCCCAGCGCGCGCATCGTCGGCAGCGTCGAGACCGGCGACATCAACATCGACCTGGGCCACACGTTGCTCTATCCGGGCGACGCCAAGGCCCATGCCGAGCGACAGCTCGACGAATTCCGCGCCAGCCCGCACCGCTTCTTCATGAACCCACCGGTCCATCACCTGGGTCCCGAACGCCCGTATCACCACGACCACGTGTCGGCGGCGCTCTATGATTTCGCGAAGGACCAGGGGCTGACCAAGCTCCCGCAACTGCCGACCCCGGACGCCGGGTTCCTGATCGTCTACGGCATCGGCCTCGGCTTCCACCTGCCGGCGCTGTTTGAGGAGATGGAGGTCCGCCATTTCATCCTGACCGAGGAATTCCCGGAATTCTTCTACCATTCCATGCACCTGCAGGATTGGGCGGGCATATTCGAGCGGATGGACGAGCGCGGGCAGAGCGCGCAATTCACCTTCAGCGACGAGCCGCAGACCCTGGCGGAGCGGGTCCATTGGGCCATGCGCGGCCGCGGCTTCGGCCTGCTCGACGGTTCCTACGCGTTTCGCCACTATTCCTCGATGGTCCTCGACAAGGCCTATGGCGAATTCCGCGAGAAGCTGCCGCTGCTGCCGATCTCGATCGGCTTCGTCGAGGACGAGTGGGTCATGCTGCGCAATTGCGGCACGAACCTGATCGCCAACGACTTCAAGCTGCTCGACGACCGCCCGCGGCTGGAGAAGAACCTGCCGGCGTTCGTGATCGGCTCTGGCCCGTCGCTCGACCAGGGGATCGAGACCATCAAGAAGCTGCAGGGCCAGGCGATCGTGTTTTCCTGCGGCACCGGCATCTTGCCGCTGCTGCGCAACGGCATCCGCCCGGATTTCCATTGCGAGTTGGAGAACGGCCACTCGTCCTACGACCATCTGAAGCGCACGGCCGACCAATTCGGCCTGCACGGCATCACGCTGATCGCGTCGACCACGGTCTGGCCCGAGATGCCGGGCTTGTTCGACCATCGCGTCTTCTATTTCCGCGACTCGGTCTGCTCAACCGGCCTGTGGTCGCCCGACCGGATCGGGCTGTTCGGTACCGCGCCGACCTGCACCAACCTGGCGATCCGCGCGGCACTGCTGCTGTGCTTCCGCCAGATCTACCTGTTCGGCGTCGACCTGGGCTCGCGCGATGCGGCGAAGCATCACTCGCACGACGCGATCTACTATCGCGCCGAGGACTGGGGCAAGGGCTATACCCAAAGCCAGGAAGCGATGACGATCGAGATGCCGGCCAACTTTGGCGGCAAGGCCTACACCAACGGGACCCTGCAATGGACCCGGATGATGATGGCCCAGGGCATCGAGCATTTCTCGTTCGCGAAGATCTTCAACTGCTCGGACGGCGTGCAGATCCCCGGCACTTTGCCCAAGCTGCCGCATACGCTGAAGCTCGACGGGCCACCGCACCGCAAGACGCTGGCCTTGCAGCGGATGAAGGCCGAGATGATCGATAAACGACCGGGCGAGATGGTCGCGGCAGACGATCTGGCGGCGATCGAGGCGGCGTTCGCGGGCTGGTACGAAGGCGTGCTCGCCTTGATCGACGAGGCGCGCGCGACCCGGATGTCCTACATGGATTTCTACGAAAAAACTCTGCCGTTTCTGGAGCCGACCGGCAGCAGCCCCTATCAGCCGGCACTGCGCGCGGTGAACGTCGGCTTCATGATGCTGTGCTTCCAGATCGGCTATTATTTCTACCGCCGCGTCGGGCCGGAACTGCAGGTCGCGACCATGGCCGCGCTGTTGGGCGCCATGCAGGCCCGCATCGAGATGATCCGTGCGGACTGCCTGCAGCAATTCGGGCTGTTCGATCGGCTGATCGAAGATGCGGCAGCGACGTCGGCGGCGGCCTCGGCCGGTTAGAGGACCGAGGCCGCCGGCATCGCCTAGAGATACATTGCCGGCCGATAGAGTGCCGGATCGGCAAGGATCGGTGCGAACGCCGTCTCGAGAAAATCGGCGTAGCGCAGCACGCCCTCGTCCGTGGCGACCTCGTCCTGCCGCATTTCCAGCAGCACATTCGGCAATCCGCGCGGCATCACGTGATGCCGCAGGGTAAAGCCATGGGGGTCGCGCGCCGAATAGGGCTCGTTGTCGCCGACCGTCAACCCGTGCAGCCGCGCCAGATTGGCGATCAACGGCACAGGCAGGCGCGGATCCTGGTCCCACAGCACACCGACATGCCAGGGCCGATCCGCCTCGTTCATGCGCGGCGTGAAGCTGTGCATGGAAATGACTGCGGGCGCGACGCCGGCGGCGGCGAACCGGTCGAGCGCCGCGGTGACGGCGGCGTGGTAGGGCCAATAGCACTCCGCGGCCCGCGCGGCCGCCTGCTCGTCCGTCATGTTCTGGTTGGCGGGAACGGCAATGCCGTCACTGACCGCCGGCATCGAGGTCGGTTCGCCCAGCACGCGGTTGCAATCGACCACGAGCCGCGAATAGCTCGACAGGATCGCCGGAGCGTCCCAGCGACGCGATAGCTCCTGGGTCAGTGCGGCGGCTCCGATGTCCCAACCGACATGCTTGGCGAGATCCGCCTCGTTCAGGCCCAGGCTGTTCAGGGCTTTCGGCACCGCCCGGCTGGCATGATCGCAGATCAGCAGGACTTTCGCCCGACCGAGCGGATTGAGGACGGTGAAGGGCGGCGGGTCTCCGGCCTGGAGCAGCGTTGCGCATCCGGCCTGCGGAGCCATCGATTTGTCCGGCATAATCGCGGTAACATCCCTCTGAAAAAAGCCGAGCGCTCCGACGAGGCTCTGAACTCGCTTTAAAGTTTAATAGAACTTGACGCAAATGTTGGCAATCCGGTCGCGGCGGAGTTGCGATTTTGGTTGCAAATTTTACCAAGCCTTAACGCCTATGGCCCTTATTTGTGCTCGTATTTTAACCATAGCCCGGGTATGGCCGCTTTGGTTTCCTGGCCGGAACGGGAAAGTCGCGTCGCTACCATCGTTCCGCTCCGGAGCGAACTTCCTTCTCACCGCGTTCTTGGCATCGACTCCGATGGAGCGAGTGTGACGATTGCAGGGTCCGAAATAGCTCCGGCTCGCCCGGAGGCCGTGCGTATGAACCGGATCACGCTGCGCTTCGGCGACGGCGCGCTCGAGGATCGGTTTATTCGCGACAGCCTGCAGTCGGCCTTGCCGATCCTGCGCCTGTTCCTGGTCTGCGCGACCTTGCTCTGCGCCCTCTGCGGCTTTCTCGATCCGCTCGCCGATCCCGAGCAATATCAGCATTTCTGGGCCATCCGCTTCGGCTTCGTGGTCATGTCGCTCCTGGCGACGGTGGCGCTCAGCTATACGCCGGCCTTTCTCTCGCATGCCCAGGTGATCCTGACGACAGGAATGTTCTGTTCCGGCACCGGCATCCTGCTGATGATCGCGATTTCGAACGGCGCCGCCAAGGAAACCTATTACGCCGGTTTGATCCTGGTCGTCATCTATGGTTCCAGCCTGGTGCGGCTGCATCATCTGAACGCGCTGATGGTGGCGATCGTCCTGTTCGCCGGCTACCAGCTGGTCGCGCTGAAGATCAATCCTCTGCCCCTGCGCACGCTGTTCAGCAACGACTTCTTCCTTACCGTCTCGATCCTCGTCGGTGCCTTCTCGAGCTTCTTTCAGGAGCTCTACATCCGCCGCAGCTTCGTTCAGCAGGAGATGCTGATGGAAGGCAAGGCGCGCGCGGAGCGCCTGCACGAAGCGGCCGAGGCAGCGAACAAGGCGAAGAGCGAGTTCCTCGGCATCATCAGCCACGAGCTGCGCACGCCGCTCAACGCGATCATCGGTTTCTCCGACATGATGCGGCAGCAGATGTTCGGCCCGCTGGGCGGTGATCGCTACCGGACCTACGCGACCGATATCCACAACAGCGGCAATCACCTGCTGGGCATCATCAACACGATCCTCGACCTCAGCAAGGCCGAGGCCGGACGCCTCGGACTCGACGAGCAGGAGATCGACCTGCTGGATACGGTGCAAAGCTGCCTGCCGCTGTTCCGCGACGAGGCCGAGCAAGCCGAGATCAAGATCCGTATCGTTCCGCCGGCGCGGCCGTTCTGCCTGGCCGCCGACGCACGCCTGTGCCGGCAGATCGTCATCAACCTGGTGTCGAACGCGGTCAAGTTCACGCCGCGCGGCGGCATGGTCACCGTGAGCTTCCCTTCCGACGATCTGGGACGCCGAGGCCTCGAGGTCCGCGATACCGGCATCGGCATCGCCGAAAAGGATCTGGAGCGGGTCATCCTGCCGTTCGTCCAGGTCGAAGGCTCCTTGAGTCGCAACCACGGCGGCACCGGCCTGGGCCTGCCGCTGGTCAAGAAGATCGCCGAACTGCATGAGGGCACTCTGCTGATCGATAGCCGGCTCGGCGTCGGGACGGTCGTCACCGTCTGGTTCCCGACCCTGCGCGTGTTGCCGCCGGTCGAGCACGCGAACATCCGGCTCGCCGTCTGAAAGCACGCGATCCCGCTACCCGTTTCGGGCGGCGGGATCGGTCTTGGCGCCCCTGCGCTTCAGCGCGGCTTGCGCACATACAGCATCGTCACCCGGCCCGAGGAATCGTCCCGCACGTCGATCTCGGCGCCTGCCAGCCCCTTGGCCAGCGCCCGCATCTCGTCCTCGGTGCGATAGACCACCGTCCAGTCGCAGATGAACTCCATCGGCCAGAAGCAGCTGATGTCGGTGTCCTTCATGTTGCCGATGATCAGCAGGCCGCCCGGCGTCAGGTGCTCGTAGAGCGCCGCGATGAAGCTCTTGGCCCGCCGTGCCTGGAAATAATCGACCAGGCCCACGCTGTAGATCAGGTCCTGCGGCGGCAGCTTGCCGAACAGCTCGCCGGTCCGCAGCAGCTGGATGAACGAGGCATTCAAGCACTGCACGTTCACCTGGCCGCCATGACGGATCACGGCTGGATAGGTCTTCTCGTAGGCATAGGTAAGCGCGCCCTGGTCCTGATCGATCAGCGTGAAGCTCGCTCGCCCCTCGACGCGGCCGGCATCGAGATAGCCGATCACTTCACGTGCCGATCCGCAGCCGAGACTGGTGATGTGGGTCATCCGATCGGGCGTCCGCAGGATCTCTTCCGACATGGCTTCGCGGACCAGTTCGGCCCGGGTCGCGACGCAGGCGGCGATCTCGAGGCCCAGGCGATGCTGCAGCTTGTCGTAGAAGGTCTTGCCGACTCGCTGCCAGTCATACACCTGGTTCATGATCTGATAGTCGCCGGGATAGCCCAGCGGCTTCTCGTAGGAGCGCCGGCAGATGGCGCCGCCCATCATCTCGGGCGTCAGCACGCGCTCGGTATAGCGCTTGGTCGCGGCCAGCGCCTCGATGTCGTTCTTCAAGGGTTCGACCAGCACGTTGGCGCGGGTCCAGAAATTCTGCCAGGCCGGGACCAGCCGGGCTTCGCAGCGGCCGAGGAAATCCTGGGCTTCCTTGCCGTCGATGTCGCCGCCCTGGGCCAGGATCCGTGCCTCTGCCCGATCGGCGATGGTCCGGAACTCGCGGAACAGGAACAGCACGTCGGCCAGGTGGCGGCGATATTCGGCGGGCACCAGCGCGTCGTCGGGCGTCACGGCACGGTCCAGCTCGCGCTCCAGCATCACTTCCTGATGGCGGGCGACCAGGCGCGGCACGTCGAGAAAGCCCGAATCCATCTGCATGGCGGTGCGCGAACCGGCGGGCGTCGGATCGACGCGCCGGACCTTGGCAGATCCTTCGTGGAGCAGCGCGTCGCCCATCCGCAGCCGCACGATGACGTTCGCCCCCAGCGCGTGCGGCTCGCTGTCGTTGGCGCCGACGACGGACAGACCGGTCATGCTCAAGTCCTCCAGAAGGTGCGAACGATCGTCGATCTCGACGGTAGGCAGGACGCGACCAAAGGTCTCCCGGGCGGAGAAGCGCTCGGGGCGATAGAAAATCCGACGGCCTTTTGCACCAGGAAGTTCTTCATAGGCTCGCATGGTGACCTCATGTTCTCGTGAATCGGTATTCCCGGTCCACTTAGCGAACCTCATGCCACTCAAAAATTACCGGCTAACCAATTGATCCGTATGAGTTATACGATCTGACGCCGCCATTACGGCGAGCATTGCCTACCGGGCTCAACCCGCTACCCGGCAAATTCTGCCGGCAAAAAAGACTCAAGGAATCAGGCGCTTAGCTAACGCTTCTGGACGGCGCCCAGCGCGAGGGCGATCTCGGCCGCCGCGGCCGCCACCAGGCGCCCCAGCGGTTCGACCCGCTCGGCGGTCACCCGCGCGGTCGGACCGGAGCAGGAAATCGCTGCGACCGGCTCGCCATATTCGTCGCGGATCGCGGCAGCGACGCAGCGCAGGCCGAGCGCGAATTCCTCGTCGTCGATCGCGAAGCCCCGGGCCGCGACCGGCCGCAGGGCGGCCTCCAGCACATCGGCGTCGGTCAAGGTGTGTTCGGTATAGCGGGTGAAATCGATCCGCTGATAGAGCGGCACCCGCTCTCCCTCGGCCAAGGCCGCCAGGAGCGCCTTGCCGACGCCCGAACAATGCAGCGGTGCCCGGCCGCCGGGTCGGGCAAGCGCTCGCATCATCGCCCGGCACTCGATCTGGGCCAGATAGACCGCGTCGGCACCGTCCAGCACCGCGAGGCTGACCGACTCGCCGGACTCCTCCATCAATTGCCGCATCACCGGCCGCGCCGCGGCGACGACGTTGCGGGTGCGCAGGAATGCGGCGCCGACCGTGAAGGATTGGACGCCGACGAACCACAGCCCCCGCTCGGCATCATGGCTGACATATCGTCGCTGCTGCAGGGTCTTCAGCAGCCGGTGGGCCGTCGAGGGCGCGAGGCCCGTCGCCTTGGCGAGTTCTGACAGCCCGGCCCCCTGCTCCGCCGCGGCGACCGACTCCATGAGGTCGAGCGCGCGGCCGAGCGATTGCACCGCGCCGGGCACGGTACCGGGAGCCGTCTGCGGCGGTCGGCCGCGCTTGCGCTGCGGTCCGCTCGGCACGGCAGTGGACGGGATCGTGGCGGTCTGCGTTGGCATGGACTTGGCGTCGGGCATGTTTTGGGCTTATTTTCCGTTGTCCGAAAATTTTTCCCCTTCCGCGCGGTTTTGTCGACCTTCATCGACCGCGAGACCAAGAATTCATGAGGTATCGATCGTGAAGGGCGCCCTCGATCCCCGAGCCTTCCTCGAAGGATTGTTCCATACGGCCTGTGCCGCCGCCGACCCGATGCAGGTGCTGCCGCCCCATCTGCCGCCCCCGCCCAAGGGCCGCACGGTCGTGGTCGGCGCCGGAAAGGCCGCCAGCAAGATGGCGCTCGCCGTCGAGTCGCATTGGAGCGGCCCACTCAGTGGCGTCGTGGTCACCCGCCACGGCCAGCGCCTGCCGCTGGAGCGCATCGAGATCGTCGAGTCGGCCCATCCGGTGCCCGACCGCCACGCGGTCGAGGGCGCCCGGCAGGTGCTGGCTGCCGTCCAGGGTCTGACATCCGACGATCTGGTGCTGTGCCTGATCTCCGGCGGCGGATCGGCGCTGATGACCCTGCCGGCCGAAGGCCTGAGCCTCGACGATAAGCAGGCCGTCACCCGTGCCCTGCTGCGCTCCGGCGCGAACATCGGCGAGATGAACACGGTCCGCAAGCACCTGTCGGGCATCAAGGGCGGCCGGCTTGCGGCTGCCGCGGCGCCCGCCCAGGTCGTGACGCTCGCCATCTCGGACGTGCCGGGCGACGATCCGGCCATCATCGCCTCGGGCCCGACGGTCGCGGACCCAACGACCTTCGCCCATGCCAAGGCGGTCATCGACCGCTATGCCATTCCGCTGCCGGCCGCCATCGCCCGCCATTTCGAGGCGGCGCGCGACGAATCGCCGAAGCCGGGTGACCCGCGCCTGGCCAACAACCGTTTGAAGATGATCGCGACACCGCAGATGGCGCTCGAAGCCGCGGCCGCTGCCGTCAAAAAGGCGCAACGGACTCCGGTTATCCTGGGCGACGCCATCGAGGGCGAGGCGCGCGAAGTGGCCAAGGTCCATGCCGGCATCGCCCGGTCGATCGCGCGCCACGGCCATCCGGCCCGCCCGCCGGCGGTCATCCTGTCGGGCGGCGAGACGACGGTGACCGTGCGCGGCAAGGGCCGCGGCGGCCGCAATGCGGAATTCATGCTGGCACTCGCCATCGCGCTCGAGGACCAGCCGGGCATCTTCGCCATCGCCGGCGACACGGACGGGATCGACGGAACGGAGGATAATGCCGGCGCGCTGATCGATCCGACCACGCTCAGCCGCGCGCGCGCGATGGGCCTGGATCCGCAGGCCATGCTCGACAACAACGACGCCTACACCTTCTTCAAGGCACTCGGCGATCTGGTCGTCACCGGGCCGACCTACACCAACGTGAATGATTTCCGGGCAATCCTGATCCACTGACGGTCCGTTGCTCCCCCGCCCAATTCCAAGGATTCCATCGTGAAGCTCACCGTCCGCCGTCAGCGCAGTGCCAAGATCGTCGCCACCCTGGGGCCGGCCAGTTCGACCGACGTCATGATCGAACGGCTGTTCCTGGCCGGCGTCGACGTGTTCCGCCTGAACTTCAGCCACGGAAGCCAGGACGACCATCGCGCGAACGTCGACCGGATCCGGCACATCGAGAAGCGCTATTCCCACCCTCTGGGCGTGATGATCGACCTGCAGGGCCCGAAGCTGCGGCTCGGTACGTTCGACCAGGGCCGGATCAACCTGCCGAACGGCACGAAGTTCCGGCTCGACCTCGACCCGGCGATCGGCACCGAGCAACGCTGCACCCTGCCCCATCCGGAGATCTTCGCCGCCATCTCGGAAGGGACCGACCTGCTGGTCGACGACGGCAAGGTCCGTCTGCGCGTCGACCGGTGCGGCGCCGATTTCGCCGAAGTGACGGCGACGGTCGGCGGCGTGCTGTCGAACCGCAAGGGCGTCAACGTCCCGAACGCCGTGCTGCCGATTTCGGCACTCACCCAGAAGGACCGTTCCGATCTCGCCTTCGCGCTCGAGTTGGGCATCGACTGGGTCGCCATGTCCTTCGTCCAGCGCCCCGAAGACGTCGCCGAAGGCCGCAAGCTGATCGGCGGTCGCGCAGCCTTGCTGGCCAAGCTGGAGAAGCCGAGCGCGCTCGAGCACCTGGAAGCGATCGTCGAGCAGGCCGACGGCATCATGGTGGCGCGCGGCGATCTGGGCGTCGAGACCCCGCCCGAGGACGTGCCGGTCGCCCAGCGCCGCATCGTCCACGCCTGCCGGCAGGCCGGCAAGCCGGTAATCGTGGCGACCCAGATGCTGGAAAGCATGATCAAGTCGCCGACACCGACCCGGGCCGAGGCGTCCGACGTGGCGACCGCGGTCTATGAAGGTGCCGACGCGGTCATGCTCTCGGCGGAAACCGCGGCCGGCGACTATCCGGTCGAGGCCGTGGACATGATGAACCGCATCATCACCCGGGTGAATGCCGACCCGCTGTTCCAGGCCGGGCTCGACACCGACCATCACGACCTCCAGGAGACCTCGTCGGACGCGATCACCGCCGCCGCCCGCCAGGTGGCGACCACGATCAAGGCGGCGGCGATCGTGACCTATACGACCTCGGGCTCGACCACGTTGCGGGCCGCCCGCGAGCGGCCGCCGGTGCCGATCCTGTGCCTGACCGCCAGCCCGCAGACCGCCCGGCGCCTCGCCATGGTCTGGGGTGTCCACCCGGTCGTGACCAAGGATATCTCGACCTTCTCGGACATGGTGCATAAGGCGAGCCGCATCGCCCATGCCCATGGCTTCGCCCAGGAAGGTGCCCGGATCGTGATCACCGCCGGCGTGCCGTTCGGCACCCCGGGCGCCACCAACATCCTGCGCATCGCCTGGGTCCAGGCACAGAATTGAGGCCCCGGCTTTCGCCCGATCCTGTGAACCTTCGTCGCCTGCCACGATTGGGAGCGGCATGAGGAGAAGCCGGTGCGGAGTTTCGGAGCTGCCGTCGGGGCGCTGATCCTCGCGATCTGGTCGATCGCCCCTGCCTTGGCGGACGAGCGGGTGCTGCGGCTGATCGCGCCCAGCGAGGTCGAGACGCTCGATCCGCACCTGCGGACCTGGGCGGCCGAGCGGATCGTCACGACCATGATGCTGGACGGGCTGACGCGCGAGGACGTGAACGGCGATCCGGCGCCGGCTGGCGCCAAGTCCTGGGACATTTCCGCGGACGGCCGCCAATACACCTTCCATCTGCGGCCGGATGTGAGGTTCAGCGACGGCCGGCCGGTCACGGCCGACGATTTCGTCTATGCGTTCCGGCGTCACGTCGATCCGAAGACCGGCAGCCAATCGACCAGCGCGGTCGAGTCGATCCAGCATGCCCGCGATTGCCTGAGCGGCAAGCTGCCGCCCGATGCACTGGGCGTGACCGCGGTCGACGACCAGACCCTGGTCGTCATGCTGTCCCACCCCTCGCCCTTCTTTCTCAACTGGGCCACCCTGCTGATCCCGCTCGAACATGAGGATATCGCGCGCTGGGGCGCCGGCTGGACCGAACCTGGCCACATGGCCTCGAACGGTCCCTTCGTCCTGGCCGCCTTCCACCGGGGCGGCACGATCGAACTCGTGCGCAACCCGACCTACTGGAACGCGGCGAACATTAGGCTCGATCGCATCAAGCTGATCGTGGCGCCCGGCCATTCGGCGGCGCGGCAGATGTTCGCGGCCGGCGAAATCGATGCGATCAACCTCACCGACGACGAGGTGAAGGCGGAGCGCGCGACGCTCGGCGACCAGATGAAGATGCAACCGCTCAACCGCATCGCCTATTATTTCTTCAACATGACGACCGGCCCGCTCGCCGAGCAACAGGGCCTGCGCCGGGCGCTGGCCTTGAGTTTCGAAACGGAAGCAGTTGCGCGCAAGCTCGCCATGCAGACCGGGGAGCCCGCAAATTCGCTGATCCCGCGCAGCTTCCCGGCCTATGCCCACCCTCGCCTGGATTTCGCCAGCCACCCGATGGCCGATCGTCTTGCGGAAGCGCGGCGGCTCTATGGCGAAGCGCATTACGGACCGCAACGGCCGCTCACGGTCAACCTGGTCGAAGGCAGCAGCAAACGCTGCCAGGTCGTCGCCGACCTCTGGCGGGCGAACCTCGGGCCCGATATCCACTGCACCATCATCGAAGACGATGCCGCCCGGCTCGCGGCCTACCGGCGGGGCGAGTTCGACATGGGCCTGATGGTCGAGAATGCCGCGGCGCCCGATCCGCTCGAACTGCTCGAAAGCTTCCAGAGCAGTTCGCCGAATCCCGGGAACGCAGGACATTATCAGAATGCCACGTTCGACGACCTGCTGCGCCAGGCCGACGGCAGTGCGGATTTTCTGTCCCGCGCCGAAAAACTGGCGCGTGCCGAGCGGATGCTGCTGGACGACCTGCCGGCCATCCCGATCGCCTATGGCCGCATCGCCTATATCGTCAGCCCCCGGATCAAGGGATTCCGCGTGCTACCGTCCCGTAGCCTGTTCGTCGACGGCGTGACGATCGAGACTCCTTGATGGAACGCAAGGGCTCTCGACACGTGCCGGCAAACCGGCTTACCTCCCGCCCATGGACCTGGAAACCCCACCCGCCGAAATCTGCCCGCGCTGCCTCAAGGCGGCGCCGCTTTGCGTCTGTGCCGACATCGAAGCGATCGCCAATCGCGTCTCGGTACTCATCCTGCAGCATCCGCAGGAACAGGATCGCGACCTCGGCACCGCCCGGCTGGCCGCGCGTCATTTTCAGAACGTCACCTTCAAGGTCGGCCTCAGTTGGCCGAATCTGGCCAAGGCGCTCGGCCGCCCGGTCGCGGACCCGAAACGCTGGGGCGTCCTTTATCTGGGTCCCGCGACCTTGCCGCCCGAGGCACGCGAGCGGGAATTGGTCGTACTCGATCGGAAAGGCGGCCTGGATCTGGCCCAGGACGACGTGCTGGCCTCGCTCGATGGGGTCGTCCTGCTCGACGGCACCTGGAGTCAGGCCAAGGCGCTCTGGTGGCGCAATGCCTGGCTGCTCAAGCTGCGGCGCATCGTGCTCGAGCCCAAGGCGCCGTCGCGTTACGGCAAGCTGCGCAAGGAACCGCGGCGCGAAAGCATTTCGACCCTGGAAGCGACGGCGATCCTGATGAGCCGACTGGAACGGCGGCCGGATCTTCAGACGCGGATGATCGCCAGCTTCGACGCTCTGCTGCAACGCTATCGTGACAGCCGCAGGAAGCCGCCGATCGAAATTTAAGGCTGCGTGCCGACCGGGCCGCTTCCCCTGCCGCGAAGAATCTCTGCGCGCATCAGGCGACCGTGTCCTGCGGCAGGAAGCGGTCCGACAAGGCCGACTGTGCCACAGACAGGACCGGCCGGAGCCGATCGATTTCCTCGCCGAGCGATGGCCCTTCCACCGAGCGGCATGTCGTCTCGATGCGGCGTGCCGCGGCCGCCAATTGGACGGCACCAACGTTCGCCGCCGCGCCGGCGAGACTGTGGGCCTCCCGCTCCAGGCTCGCCAGATCGTCACGCGCGATGGCGTCGGCCATGCGCCGCAACCGCTGGTCGGCATTGTCGAGAAAGGCCCGGATCATCGCCGCGAATTTTGGGGCGGCAATCCGCGTTTCGAGGCCGGCCAGCCGGCTGTCGTCCAGGATCAGGACGCCTTCCGGTTCGATCGTCGCGCGAGCCGTTCGTGGGAGTTTCGCCTGGTCGTCCTGGCCTGCGACGATCCAGCGGGCCACGACGGCACGCACCGCGTCCAGTTCGAATGGCTTTGACAGATAGTCGTTCATGCCGGCCGACAGATACCGCTCGCGGTCGCCCTCCAGGGCGTTGGCGGTGAGCGCGATGATCGGCGTCGTTTGATTGAGGCCGGTACTGCCACGCAGTCGCCGGGTCGCCTCGATGCCGTCGAGCCGCGGCATCTGCACGTCCATCAGGATGGCATCGAAACGTTCGAGAGCGGCTTTCTCCAGGGCTTCGATGCCATCTTCGGCGATGGTGACCGCATAGCCATCGCCCTCCAGCAAGGTAGCGGCGACCATCTGGTTGATCCTGTTGTCCTCGACCAGCAACAGCGCCAGACCCGCCGCTGCGGTCGAGCGCCGCGGGGTGGCGGAAACCGGTGGTGTTCCCCCGATGTCGAACAGGCCCTCCAGCACCGACAGCAACGGCGCGCGCTGGATCGGCTTGGCCAGGATGGCGTCACAATGAGCCGACGTCGCGCTATCGACGGGTGCAGCCAGAATGAGACGCATGGCGATACGGCCGTTGTTGGAGCGCAGCCGGGTCGCGGCGGCGACGTCCGGCATCCCGGGCATCATCTGGTCGATGATGGCGAGATCGAACGGCGCTCCCCGCGCGGCCGCCCGATCGAGCGCCGTCAGGGCCTCGTGAGCGGAATCCGCCTCGCTCACCTCGATGCCGAAAGTTTCGAACAGGGAACGCAGGGCACGGCGGCTGGGCGCGGTGTCGTCGACGACGAGCACCTTGATCGTGCCAAGCCCCTCGGAGGCCCGGACTCCGTCTCCTGGGCCAGCTTCGATTTTCGATGATTTCAGCTGCGCTGCAGCCATCCGGAGCCTGTCCCATCACGCCGCCGCGATTCGGAGACTGCATACCTACCGGAAAACGACGACGCTGTCTCTGCCTGATACTCGGGTCGCAACTCTATGATTTTAATAACGAAATATCCCCAACGAATGGATGTGCGATCTTACGTGCGGACGAGGCCGGCCAAAGGTCGGACCGCAGCGCTGTCGGGAAAGACGGTCGTGTCGAGATGCGCCGTGGAGACCCCCAGATGGTCGCGCAGCACGCCCTTGGCGACCGCGCGCAGGTCCGTCGCCATGCGCAGGCCGCGGTTTTCCTCGAGCTGCGCCAAGCCCGGCCAATCGCCCGCGATGCGGCCGCCCTTGATAGCCCCGCCCAGCAGCAGCGCCACCGACGCGGTGCCGTGATCGGTGCCGTTCGTGCCGTTCGGCGCCACTGTCCGGCCGAATTCGGTCATGACCAGGACGATGGTTCGACCCCAGGCCGGACCGAGGCTGATCTTGAGCTGGGCCAGGCCTTCGGCCAATCCGCGCAGATTGTCGGCGAGCCGCCCCTTGACCGTTCCCTGGCCGACATGGGTGTCCCAACCGCCCATGTCGATCACCGCCACGCGCGGGCCGTCCGGCGCGGCCAGGAGCCCGCCGGCGGCCTCGGCCATCGGCCTGAAGGCGCCGGGTCCGTAGCCGCCGGCCTTGGCGAAGCGCGGCTTGCCGTCGTCGCCCATGGCGCCAACGCCCAACACTTCGTCGGACAGGTTCTGCGCCTTGATCCCGTCGGCCAGCGCCGGGCCCAGCAGCTTGTCGCCGGCATACATCCGGGTCAGCGAGGCCAGCAGCGTCGGATCGGCGGCTTTGAGGTTCGGCGGCTCCCAGGACGCCACCGCGACGCCACCGCGCAACATCAACGGCACCGACGGACCGACCGCGAGGCCCAGCCGGCGCTGGCGATCGGTGCCCTGGATGTCGGCCAGCGCGCGGTTGAGCCAGCCTGTGGGGGCGCCATGCCGCTCGACCAGGCCCATCTCCAGCAGGTCCTGGGCATCGAAATGCGATCGGGTGTGATAGCCGCCGGCCGTGGCCGGCACGATCAGCAACTCGCCGGCGCCCCAGAGCGGCTGGATCGGCGCCAGGGCTGCGTTGAGCGCGAAGGTATGGTCGAGCGCCAGGATCCCATCCGCCTGACCGGGCATCGGCAGGGCAAGGCCGGCGCGGCGATCGGCATAGTGCGGATCGCCATAGGGAGGCACCGCGGCGAGGCCGTCGAGCGCACCGCGCAGCATGACGACCACCAGCCGGTTTTCGATCGGCGCCGACGCGTAGGCAATACGCGGCAGGTTCAGAACGGCCAGCCCGGCACCAGCACCGAGGCTGCCCAGAAGGCGACGGCGGCTTAGAAGCATCTCACGAGAAATCATGGCGATCACCGGCGTTGGAAGGCGGGGCTGGCCAGCAACATGGCGAGCGCGATCGGCCGGCTTTCGGCCCGGGCGATCGCCTGGTGCTGGTCCGGCGCGATCGTGTCACCCAGCACCGCGCCGGACAGGGCGGCCGGATCGATGTCGTTGCCGACCTGGTCGGCATAGGTCTGCGCCCATTCGACCCGGCGCAGCACCGCCTCGGGCCCGATCCAGGAGGCGGCATCATCGGGCCAGCCGGCGGGGGACGGCGCCATGTGCAGCCCCTGGCCCAGCCGGTCGAGCGTGCGGACCGCCTGCTCCGGCGGCAGCGGCCTGCCGGTCGCCCGGATCGCCGAGGCGACGAAATCGAACGGGGTCTTGATCTTCTGCTGATAGGCGCTCCAGGCTTCCGGCTGGTCGATCAGTGCCGCGCTTACGGCACGAAGGTCGCCGCCGGTCTGCAGGAACACCTGGGTCAGCCGGTCGACCGCGGCTGGCGGCGGCTGGTCGGCGATGAAATGGATGGCGAGCTGCCGCGCCAGGTGGCGGGCGGTGGAGGGGTGACGGGCGATCATCCGGATCGCGTTCAACCCCTCGTCCATCCCCGCCTCCGGATAGGTCCGGCCCAGGAACAGCTTCGATCCGGGCTCGTGGATCGCCGGCACGAACCGGAACCGGCCTGGATCTTCGGCCTGCGGACCGCCGATCGACCAGCCGGTCAGGATGCGGGCCAGCGCCCGCACGTCCTGTTCGCCATAGCCGCCATCGACGCCCAGCGTATGCAGCTCCAGCAACTCGCGGCCGAGGTTCTCGTTGAGGCCGCGCTTGCCGCGGGAGCCGACGCGCGACTCCGGGCCGACCGAAACCCAATTGTCGAGGTAGAGCCCCATGGCCGGATGCTGCACGACCGCCAGCACCATGTCCTCGAAGCGGCCGCCGACATGGGGCCGGATCGCCTCGCGCTCGAAGCTGCCGGCCAGCGGGCGCACGACGGGACGGACGCCCGACACGGTGAAATGATTGGCCCAGAAGCTGACCAGCCGCTCGACGAACGGCGTCGGGCTGGTCGTAACCGCATCGAGCTTGGCCGCCGTTTCCTGGAGGACCGCCTGGCGCAAGGCGCGCTGGTCGGGACCGGGCGGCAGGCCTTTCGCCGTGGGCGGCTCGGCCATGGCATTCACGCTCTCATCCGTCGGCCCGCCGCGACCATCGGCGCCGTGCGGGCTGTTTTCCATACGGGCACGCCGGGGCATCTCGCCCTCGGCATGGGCAAGCCTGCGCTGCTGCTGAATCCGCTGGTACGTGACGACCAGTTCGGTCGAATTCGGCAATCCCGCAAAGCCGGCCGGCACTTGCGGTCGCAATAGCTGGGTCTTCAGCCAGCCACGCGGATCGGCCGCGATCGCGCTCGTGCCATCGGGCCCGGCGCCATAGCCGAACCGTGAAGCGGCAATGATCGCTGGATTCATTACAGAACCTCGAAAGGATATGGGGTATCGATATTTGGCCGTGACTGGCCAACCATCCCATGATCGGAAGTAATACGCAGGCTCAGGGCTCGGCATCCCCGCCGCGCTGGCCAGGATTGTCCGCCGGTCGGGCCGAAGCCGTTTGGTACGACCCGACAAAACGTGGTACACGCCGCCGCTTCCGCACGAATAATCGACCAGCACAGGACCGGCCCCGCCTTGGATCTCTCCGTCGTCATTCCCGTCAAGAACGAGGCCGAGAACCTGGCGCCGCTGATCGCCGAGATCCATGCGGCGCTCGACGGTCTCGTCCCGTTCGAGATCGTCTATGTCGACGACGGCTCGACCGACGACAGCGCGCTGCGCCTGGCGGAAATGCAGCAGAGCGATCCGACCCTTCGCGTGCTGCGCCACGCCAAGAGTTGCGGCCAGAGCACGGCGGTCCGGACCGGCGTCAAGGCGGCGCGCGGCCGTTGGGTAGCGACGCTCGACGGCGACGGGCAGAACGACCCGGCCGATATCCCGAACCTGTGGCGCATGGCGCAGGCGGCCCCGGCCGGCCGGCCGGCGATCTTCTGCGGCCATCGGGCCAAGCGCCGCGATACCGCCGTCAAACGTTTTTCCTCGCGCTTCGCCAACGGCCTGCGCTCGCGCCTGCTGGGCGACGCCACGCCCGACACCGGCTGCGGGCTGAAGCTGTTCGAGCGCGCGACCTTCCTCGACCTGCCCTATTTCGACCATATGCACCGCTACTTGCCGGCGCTCGTGCTGCGCATCGGCGGAACGGTGGTTTCGGTCAAGGTCAACCATCGGCCGCGCGAGCGCGGCAAGTCGAATTACGGCACGATCGACCGGGCATTGGTCGGCATCGTCGACCTGTTCGGCGTGATGTGGCTGCAGCGCCGCGCCAAGGTGCCGGTGCTGCTCGACCCCCAGGCCTAGGAGCGACGCCGGTGCCGAAGCAATGGGGCCGTTTCGTCAGGGTCTTCCTGCTGGCCCTGGTGATCGTCGCCGTCGGCCTGGTCTGGCGCGAGCGCGCGGAATTCCAGCCGGCACACCTGAAGGCACTGATCGCCGGCAATGCCTATGCGCCGCTGATCTTCATCGCGATCCATGTCGCGGCCAGCCTGCTGTTCGTGCCGCGCACGCCGCTGTCGATCGCCGCCGGCCTGCTGTTCGGCCTGTGGTGGGGCGCGTTGTGGGCGGTCAGCGGCGCCATGGCCGGCTCGCTCGCGGGATTCGCGCTGGCCCGCTACGTCAATGCCGGCTGGATCAAGCCCGAGCGCCTGCCGAAACTCGGCGAGTTGCTGGCCCGGGTCGAGCGCGGCGGCTGGCGCGCGGTAGCGCTCATCCGCGTCGTGCCGATCATGCCGCACACGCCGGTCAATTACGCCTTCGGCCTGTCGCGCGTGTCGCTGCGCGACTACATGCTGGGCTCGCTGATCGGCCAACTGCCGATCACGCTGTTCTGCGTCGATGTCGGGGCCGCCGGCGGCCAGGCGCTGACCGGCTCGATGAACTGGGTCGAACCCACCCTGGTCGGGGTCGGCGCGCTAGCCCTCTCCCTCGTCCTGCCCAAACTCGCAGCGCTGCGCCGGGATCAGCCATGACAGAGATCCATCGCTTCACCCAAGGCAGCGTCCCGGTGCTGGTCAGCATGCCCCATATCGGCACTGCGCTGATGCCCGGCCTTGCCGACCGCCTGTCCGACGCGGCGCTGCCGCTGGGCGACACGGACTGGCACCTGCCGCGGCTCTACGACTTTCTCGACGAGCTCGGCTGCAGCCGGCTCGAAGCCTGCCACTCCCGCTTCGTGGTCGATCTCAACCGGCCGCCCGACGATGCGCCGCTCTATGCCGGCGCCACGACCGGCCTGATCCCCGACATCCTGTTCGACGGTACGCCAGCCTATCGTCCCGGCGCCGGGCCCGATGCGGCCGAGCGTGCTCAGCGACTGGAGACCTACTGGCGGCCCTACCATGCCAAGCTCGAAGCCGAACTCGACCGCCTGGTCGCGACCCACGGCGGGGCGGTGCTGCTCGACGCCCATTCGATCCGCGGCATCGTGCCCCGCCTGTTCGAGGGACGCCTGCCCGACTTCAACATCGGCACTGCCGACGGCAAGAGCTGCGCGCCCGACCTCGCCCGCCGCGTGCTCGACATCCTGGGTGCCGCCCCCGGCTATACGGCAATTCTCAATGGCCGCTTCAAGGGTGGCCACATTACGCGCCACTATGGCGATCCGTCGCGCGGGCGCCACGCCGTCCAGCTGGAACTGGTCCAGGCGACCTACATGGACGAGACCGCACCCTACGCCTTCCGCCCGGATCTGGCCGCCGGCGTGCGGCCGCACCTGCGCCGTTTCGTCGAGATGCTGGTGGCGTGGGCGCAGGGGTAGGTCCGTCGGCGTCGGAATGATCGGAACATATCAGGCCCCCAGCCCCGCCGGCTTCGGCCCCCCGGTCGCCCAGTCCAGCAATTCCACCGTATGGACGATCGGCACCCCGGTGCCGCTGGCGATCTGGGTGATGCAGCCGATGTTGCCGGCGGCGATCAGGTCCGGTGCGGTCGACAAGATATTCGCCACCTTGCGCGCCTTCAGCTGTTCTGCGATATCCGGCTGCAGCAGGTTGTAGGTGCCGGCCGAACCGCAGCACAGGTGGGCTTCCGGCACTTCCTTGACCGTGAAGCCGGCTGCGGCGAGCAGCGCCTTCGGCTCGGTGCGGATCTGCTGGCCATGCTGCAGCGAGCAGGCGGCGTGATAGGCGACGGTCAAGCCGGAAGGGGCCGGCACCACACCCAGCCCCAGTTCGGCCATCACCTCGCTCACGTCTTTGGCTAGTGCCGCGACCACAGCGGCTTTCTCGGCATAGGCCGCGTCGGTGCGCAGCATGAAGCCATAGTCCTTGAGCGTCGTGCCGCAGCCCGACGTATTGACGATGATCGCATCGAGGCCGTCGCCCTCGATTTCACGCATCCAGGCGTCGATATTGACCTTGGCCGCCGCGTGCGAGGCATCGGTCTTGCCCAGGTGATGGACCAGAGCCCCGCAGCAGCCGGCGCCAGCGGCCACCACCACGTCGCAGCCGTGGCGGGTCAGAAGGCGGATCGTCGCCTCGTTGATGCCGGGCGCCAGCACCTGCTGGGCACAGCCGTTCAGTAGTGCCACCCGCTTGCGGCGCGGCCCGATCGCCGGGAAGACCTGCGGCTTGTCGACCGGTGACGGCGACGGCAGATGGCGCGGCGTCAGCCGCAGCATGGCCTGCAGCCGCTTCGGCAGCAGCGGAGCCAGAGGCCGGGCGAGACCGGCGCCGAGCAGCGCCAGCCGGAACAGGCCGGGCCGCGGCAGGACGAGTGCCAGTACGCCTCGCAGCATCCGATCGAGCAAGGGGCGCTGGTAGGTCTCCTCGATCCAGGCGCGGCCGTGATCGACCAGGTGCATGTAATTGACGCCCGACGGGCAGGTCGTCATGCACGACAGGCACGACAGGCAGCGATCGACATGCTTCACCACCTCTTCGGTCGCGGGCTTGTCCTGCTCCAGCATGTCCTTGATCAGGTAGATGCGGCCGCGCGGACTGTCGAGCTCGTCGCCCAGCAGCACATAGGTCGGACAGGTCGCGGTACAGAATCCGCAATGGACGCAGTTGCGCAGGATCTGTTCCGAATCCCGGATATCCGGATCGGCGAGCTGGGCCAGGGAGAAATGCGTCTGCATCGGGCTAGACCCCTTGGACCATGCGGCCGGGATTGAGGATGCCGAGCGGATCGAAGCTCGCCTTGACGCGCCGGCTGAGCGCGGCCAGTGCCTCCGGTTCCGGTTCGAACACCGCGGTTTGCGCCCGCACGTCGGCCCCGGCGCGGATGAGTGTCGCGTGGCCCTGCCCTCCCTTGGCCTGCCGCACGCGCGCAGCACCCCCGTCGGGCGAGGCCGGCAGCGCCAGCCAGACGAGCCCGCCGGCCCAATCGAGATAGGCCTCGGCCTCGGGCAGCGCGGCCACGAGCCGCGCGCCATCGAGCGGTGCGACGGAGGCACGCCAGACATCGCGCGACGGGTCGGCGGCAAAGGGCTCCCCATTGCCGACGGACCGCCAGAACGCGTTGGATACCGGTCCGTCGAGCCGATCGGCTGCGCCGGGGATGAGTGCCGTGAGCGCGGTCAGCCGGTAGGCGACCGATTCGGCAAGACCCTCGAAACGCAGGGCGGTCACGGACGCGCCTTCGCCCACGCCGAGACGGCCGGCCAGCGGCCCCGGCAGCCAGGCCGCACCGGAGACTTCGTTCGAACTGCCCAGTGCCGCCGCCATCGATCCGGCCGCGGTCGCGGCATCCTGGCCCAGCAGCAGCAGCGTGGCGGCCGCCTCCGGCCGGGGCAGCACCTTGAGTGCGACTTCGGTCATGACCGCGAGCGTGCCGAACGAGCCCGCCATCAGCTTCGACAGGTCGAAGCCGGTGACGTTCTTGACGACCCGACCGCCGGCCTTGAACAACTCGCCCCGGCCGCTGACCGCCTGGAAGCCCAGCAGATGATCGCGGGCTGCTCCGGCCGTCAGCCGGCGCGGCCCGGCCAGATTGCAGGCGACGACGCCGCCGATCGTCTGAGTGCCGGTCGCGGTGCCCAATAGCATGCCCCAATCCGGCGGTTCGAACGCCAGCTGCTGACCCTTCTGGGCCAGCGAATGCTCGATCTCCACGAGGGTGGTACCGGCCTGGGCCGAGAGCACCAGCTCCTCAGCCTCGTAGAGCGTGATGCCGCGCAATCCGGCAAGCGACAGGCGCTGGACGGCGTCGACCGGCCGGCCCAGCCCACGCTTCGTTCCGGCGCCCATGATCTCGAGCGAGGTTTGCGCGGCCGCCGCAGCGGCAACGGCCTCCTGCACGGCGGCGACGCTGTCAGGTGTCAACTCACTCATCGATCGGCTTCTCGTTTCGGCGCGACTGGATGACGGGCGCGACTTCCCCCAGGAGAATCCTTTTAGCCCGATCGTGGCCCGCTTGCACCATCTCGCGACGACCCGCAGCCCCAAGCGTCATCACCGTCCGAACGTGCTCGAAACCGGCCAAATCGGCGCGACCCCGTCGAACGAGGGCGGCATCGTCACGGAAATGACGCGGATACGAAGGGCCGATCATCCGGCCCCGCTCCGCGATCGGGGTAAATCTGGGGGTTTTCATGGTCTCGAATTACAGGGGAAAGCGCTCGTCGACGCTCGATCATCGACTTAGAGGTTCCGTGGCGGCCGTCCTGCTGCTGGGCTTGGTGCCGGCAGCATCGGCATTGGCGCAAACCGCACCGCAAACCGAAACGATCGAAGTCACCGGCTCGCGCATCAAGAACACCGATGCCGCGAGCGCCAATCCGATCACGGTCGTCACCAGCGAGCAGATCAACAAGACCGAGGCCGTGACGGTCGAGCAGTTCCTGCGCAAGTTGCCGGATATCGACTTCACTGGCGGCATCAGTCAGAACGACAATAACGGCGGCTACGGCGCCTCGAACCTCGGCCTGCGCAATCTCGGCCCGCAGCGCACGCTGATCCTGGTCAACGGCCAGCGCTTCATCTTCACCGACTCCAACGCATCGGCGAACGCGGTCGACCTCAACAACATCCCGACCTCGATGGTCGACCGCATCGAAATCCTGCGCGACGGCGCGTCGTCGGCCTACGGCGCCGACGCGGTCGGTGGCGTGATCAACATCATCACCAAGCAGCATTTCAGTGGTGTCGAGGTCGGCGGCGGCGTCGGCGAGACCAGCTACGGCGACGGGGTGCGCTACAACGTCTATTCGACCGTCGGTGCCGACTTCGATCGTGGCAACATCATGATCAACGTCAGCCACGACCACCAGGACGCCGTGTCCAATGCCGCCCGCGCCTGGGCGGCCAGCGAACATCCCGAGGCCGACTCGAACGACTACAGCAGCGCCTCGGGCCGTGTTCCCGGTGCGCAGGGCACCGTCAATCCCGGCACGTCCACCGCCGCGAAGTTCTACTGGTACGGTACCGGTGCGTCGGCATTGTCGACCAATCCGATCCTTGCAAAAAACGCCTACACGCTGGGCAACCCCATCGCCGGCGGCGCGTTCTCCGGCGGTCAGCTGCCCCCGGGCGTCATCGCCGTGCCGGGTGCCGTCCTGTTCGACTATCTGCCGACCGAAGGGCTGACGTCCGGACTGGACCGCACCCAGATCAATCTCACCTCGCACTATGATCTGGCCCCCAACGTCACGGCGATCTTCGAGGCGTTCTATACCGATCGCCAGTCGAACCAATTGCTCAATCCCGAACCGATCGGCGCCGGCACGCCAACGCCGCAGTTCCCGGCCGCGTTCCTCATTCCGGTTCGCCTGCCCGACGGATCGCTCAACCCCGCGAACCCGACGACCCGTCCCGGTGCCGCGGGCATCTATGGCGCTGCCAACGTCGATACGCCCGTAGCACTCAGCACCCGCCGCTTCGAAAACGGGGATCGGGTCTACACGGACGACATCAACACCTCGCGCATCCGCGTCGGTCTCGAGGGCTCGCTGCTGGGCCAGTTCGACTGGCAGGCCGGCTATTTCTATGGCCGCTCGGCAGCCCAGTACAACATCGCGAACGAGGCGAATTTCGCCCATATCGCCCAGCAGCTCGGCATCAATTCCTGCGGCACCGCGGCAGCGCAGGGCTGCTCGATCGCCAACTATTTCGGCTACCAGACCCTGACGCCCGAACAGGCGCGGTACAGCGTGTTCGACAATCGGTCGAGCAGCACGCTCGAGATGCAGGACGCCTACGGCAATATCTCCGGCCCGGTCTATCAATTGCCGGCCGGTCCGTTGAATGCGGCATTCGGCTTCGAATACCGGACGGACGGCATCAACAACATTCCGGACTCGGTGGTCGCCCAGGGCGATTCCGCGACCTTCGAACAGCCGACCCAGGGTTCCTATGCCACCAGTTCGGTCTATGGCGAACTGAACGTTCCGATCCTGTCGAACCTGCCGTTCATCAAGACGCTGACCGGCGACGTCTCCTCGCGCTACGACTACAACACGACCTTCGGCCGGTCCCTCACCTACAAGATCGGCCTCGACTATGCGATCGATGACGATTTCCGCCTGCGCGGCAATCACTCGACCGGCTTCCGTGCGCCCCAGGTGAAGGAACTTTACGCCGGCCAGGCGGGGACGACGCCATCGGGAACCGACCCCTGCGCCACGAACGGCAACTACCATGGTTCGGCCGCCTGCATGCTCGACTTCCAACTGTCGGGACTCAACCCTGGCACCTCACCGCCGAGCATCATTCAGATACCGGGCATCCTGGGCGGCAATCCGACCCTCAAGCCCGAGACGTCGAACGAATGGACCTTCGGCACCGTCGTAACGCCGCACTGGGTGCCGGGCCTGACGATCACGACCGACTACTACACCGTCCTGGTCCGCAACGAGATCAGCACCTACGATCCCGTTGCCATCCTGAACTCGTGCTATGGCGGCGTCGCCTACATCATCTCGCGGGCCCAGGCCTGCAAATTCGCCAACTACGGCCATCGCGGCGGCGACGGCGGCCTGCCGCTGGTCAGCATCCTCAACGCCAACATCGGCGACGAACTCACCTCGGGTATCGACGTCAACGTCGACTATGGCTTCGATGCCTCCAAAATCGGCCTGCCGCTACCGGGCCGCATCACGCTCAGTGGTTCGGCGAACTATCTGATCGGCGACACGACTTCGGCCCAGGGCGTTTCGGTCAACAACGCCGGCACGTTCAACGGCGCCCTCAATGGCGGTACGGGGGAACCCCGTTGGAAAGCCCTGATGGGCGCGAGCTATGCCCAGGACTCGTGGTCAATGGATTTCGCCGAGCGTTATTTCGGCGGCGTCAAGAACGTCAACGTTACGCCCGACCCCGGCGTCGGCGGCAACTACGACGCAAACGGCAATCTGCTGACCTGCTCTCAGATCGGCAATCCGAAGGGCTGTGGCGACTGGGAGGGTAACGAGGCGCCGGGCGTGTTCTACACCGACGTCAGCTTCTCCTATAAATTCAAGAACGTCAGCTTGACGGTCGGT
>NZ_DASZBY010000087.1:0-51251 GCF_035943795.1 Aliidongia sp.
GGGCACCTGCCGCTTCCGCCGCCCGTCGTCGCCGTGCTGCGGCTCGACGGCGTCATCGCCACGCGCGGCGGCCTGCGTGGCAAGAGCCTGTCGATGGCCGGGCTGGCCGAGCCGATCGAGCGGGCGTTCCGCCTGAAGGACTTGGCCGCCGTGGCGCTCGTCATCAATTCGCCGGGCGGTTCTCCGGTGCAATCGGCGCTGATCGAGCGGCGCATCCGGCAACTGGCCGGCGAGAAGAACATCCCGGTGCTGGCCTTCGCCGAGGATGTGGCGGCGTCCGGCGGCTATTGGCTGGCGCTGGCGGCGGACAAGATCTATGCCCAGGATGCCTCGATCGTGGGCTCGATCGGCGTCGTGTCGGCCGGTTTCGGCTTCACCGACCTGATCCGGCGCTTCGGCATCGAGCGCCGGGTCCACACCGCCGGCACCAGCAAGGCGATGCTCGACCCGTTCCGGGCCGAGGACCCGGAAGATGTCGAGCGCTTGAAAGCGCTGCAGCTCGACATCCATGACGGCTTCAAGGATCTGGTCCGGGCGCGACGCGGTGCGCGCCTCAAGGAAGACGACCAGATCTTCACCGGCGCCATCTTCACCGGCCGGCAGGCGCTGGCGCGCGGGTTGATCGACGGCATCGGCGATCTGCGCCAGGTGCTGCGCGAGCGGTTCGGCACCCGCGTGCGGCTGCGGCCGGTCGCCGAGCGGGCGCCGCGCCGGTTCGGCCTGCGCCGCCTGGGCTTCGCCAGCCGGCTCGATCCGATCGAGCTCGTGGCCGATGGATTGAACGCGCTCGAAGAACGGGCGATCTGGGCGCGTTTCGGCCTCTAGCGACGGGCCGCCGAGCCAAGCCCGGATTTCGGCGTGCACCGACGATCCTAACGCAGACCGATGGTTGTGCGGTATCCTTTGCCGTCACTCCAGGAGTCAGTCATGGTCGCCCCAGATGTTCCGATTTCCGACGAGCGGCTGCGCCGGCTCTACGAATATTGGCTGGGGAAAAAAGGTGAGCGGAAAGCGCCGAGGCGCGCCGACATCGCGCCGGAAGAGATGGTCGAGGTCCTGCCCTGGGTGTTCCTCATGGAGTATGTCGGAGACCGGTTGCGCTATCGTCTGGTCGGCGAGGCGATCCGAGAGATCTACGGCGACCGGCTGGTCGGCATGTTCATCGACGAGATCGACCTCGATCACGTCTCGGCCGCCTATATCGATGAATACGAAACCTCGGCCAAGGACTTCGCTCCGCTCGTCCGCAAATGGAATTTCACCAAGAGCGACGGGCGTCACCTGGAATACGAGCGCCTGATCCTGCCGCTGTCGCCGGATGACGAAACCATCAACATGTTCCTCTGCGGCGCCGTGGGCTTCGGCTACGGCTGATCCTCGGGTTTCAGCCGACCTCGCCCAGGCCTTTCTCGACCACCCAGCGCGGTCCCGCGCCCGGAAACTCGACACGCACGATCATGCTGCCGGTTTCGGTCACGAATTTCTCGAGGCTGCTGTCCGGCTTGCCGCGGCCGATCAGGAAGCCGCCGGCGCGCAGCAGCGGCCAGGCCGTGCGCCAGGGTGCGGTACCTGAGGCACCGGGACCGAGCTGGACCAGATCGACCAGCACATGCCGTTCGGCCAGATAGTCGGTGTCCTTGCCGAAGCGCGTCGGCAGCGCGGTCAGGCTTTCCTCGAGCCCGGCCGCGACGATGCGGCGGCGCAGGTTTTCCTCGTCGGTCTCGCTCGGCACCCCGGTCGCCAGCACTAGGCAGGCGAGGCCGATGGCGCGGGCGGTGCGGGCCAGCGCCATGGCGACGGCACCGTCGCCGGCGCCCAGTACCAGGATTTCGGCCGGCTTCAGCTTGCGCAGCAATTCGGCCAGGACCGGATTGTCCGCCTTGAAGCCGACGGTTGCCTTCGAGAGGGGCGGGGCCGGCCGCCAGGCTTCGGCCAGTCGGGCGAGCCGGGTCACCCCGGCGCGGCGGTCGGACGGCAGCTCCACGCCCTTCTGCCGGAAATACTGCAGCCGGGCCAAGTGGACGATGTCGTTCGGATTGATCGTATAGAAGCTGGTCGCCCGACCGGTCGTCTTGCCGGCATGGCCGCGCCGCAGCCGGTCGAATATCAGCCGGTCGGACCCGCGCCCGTCCGCGAACGGCGTCAGCGACCAGGCGGGCAGGATCTCATGGCAGGCGAGCTTGTCTATCATCAGGCTCGACGGGTCGACGAAGCCGCCGAACTTCTCCTTGAATACGCCGGCATCGGGACCCACCGATTCCCATTCGTCGATGCAGATCGGCTCGGCTCCTTCGGGATCAACGAACCAGCGCTGCGACCAGCTCCAGTCGTGCCCGTCGATCGCGGCCTGCAGGCTGGCCAGATGGTCGGGCGCCCACCAATTGTCGTCATCGAGATAGGCCACGTACCGGCTGTTCGCGGCATAGGTCAGCAGGGTGCGCAGGCTGCCGGTGACCTTGTTGGGATAGAGACCGCCGTGGCGCACCGAGGTGGAATAGCCAGGATCAAACAGGTCGAGCGCCATGTGCGGCGGGCATTCCGCGGCAAGCGTCGCCAATTGCGCCCGGTCTCCCTCGGCCCGATCGACGCCGACCAGGATCTGGATCCGTCCGGCGAAATCCTGCACGAAGATCGAGCGTACCGCCCGGATGAGGCTCGGCCGCAACAGAGTCGGCAGGACGACCGCGGCGCCATAGGGCTCCTGCCGCGCGCCGGCGGCCAGCGGCCGGATCAGGCCTGCATCGGGCGCCAGTTCCCCTCTTCCCCTCGCCATCGTTCCGCCCCGCTTTCCCCCATCGCGTGCATAGCCTGCGCTTCAATTGATTCTGGTTGGCGTCGCGTTGGTGACAGAGTGTTTCAGGTGCCATCCAACGGCTGGGCGCGGTCAGTCGCCTTGACCGCGGGAGGAGGGCCGGCTAGACCGGCGGAACGATGATAAAACTGCTCATCTACGCGCTGCTCGCCTATATCGCGTTCCACTTCGTGCGGCGTTTCCTCGTCGGCCTCGGCGTGGCGCCGGCGGCGACCCCGCGTCCGAAGCGGCCGGCCGACGCCGGTCCGGCCGAGGCGTCGCGGCTCGATGCGCAGGATCTGGTGCAATGCACCGTCTGTGGCCATTATGTCGCTGCGCGGTGCACCCGCACGAACTGTCCGCAATAAATTCCAAGCCCGGCCGTTTTCGGCATCGACGCATGCATGATATCGGCTTGACCTCAGCTTGACCCTGGGCCGGCCGGTCTCTAGGTTGCGCCGCAACGAAGACAGAAAATCGAGGTTCCGCAGCATGGCGATGGTGCCGAACGGGCCGTCCGGCAACAGCTTCCAATCCCTGATCCTGCGTCTGCAGTCCTTTTGGGCCGCGCAGGGCTGCGTAATCCTGCAGCCCTATGACGTCGAGGTCGGGGCCGGCACCTTTCATCCGGCGACGACCTTGCGCGCGCTGGGGCCGGATGCCTGGCGGGCTGCCTATGTGCAGCCATGCCGCCGGCCGACCGATGGTCGCTATGGCGACAATCCCAACCGGCTGCAGCATTATTACCAGTTCCAGGTGATCCTGAAGCCGTCGCCGGCCGACAGCCAGCAGCTCTATCTCGACAGCCTGAAGGCACTGGGCATCGATACCAGCCTGCACGACATCCGTTTCGTCGAGGATGACTGGGAGAGCCCGACGCTCGGCGCCTGGGGCCTCGGCTGGGAATGCTGGCTCGACGGCATGGAAGTCAGCCAGTTCACCTATTTCCAACAGGTCGGCGGCATCGAATGCGCGCCGGTCTCGACCGAGCTGACCTACGGGTTGGAACGGCTCGCGACCTATATCCAGGGCGTCGAGAGCATCTACGACCTCGACTACAACGGCGCGCCGGGGGCCTTGAACCTGACCTATCGCGATGTGTTCCTGCGCAACGAGCAGCAGTTCTCGGCCTTCAATTTCGAGCATGCGAACGTCGAGAAGCTATTCAGCCATTTCGCCGACGCCGAGGCCGAGTGCACGGCGCTGCTCGCCGAGAAACTGCCGCTGCCGGCCTATGACCAGTGCATGAAGGCGAGCCATTTCTTCAATCTTTTGGATGCGCGCGGCGTCATCAGCGTGACCGAGCGCGCCAGCTACATCGGCCGGGTCCGGACCCTGGCCAAGGGCTGCTGCGAAGGCTGGATCACCACCGGCCAGATGGCGGGGAACTGAGCCATGCCCGATCTGCTGCTCGAACTCCTGTCGGAAGAGATTCCGGCCCGCATGCAGGCCCAGGCGGCCAAAGACCTGCAACGCCTCGTCACCGACAAGCTGACGGCACTGAACCTGCCGGCCCAGGCCGCCCAAGCCTATGTCACGCCGCGCCGGCTGACCCTGTTCGTCGAGGGATTGCCGGACCGTCAGCCGGATCGGACCGTCGAGGTCAAGGGCCCGCGCGTCGGATCGCCCGAACAGGCGCTGGCCGGTTTCCTGCGCTCCGCGGGCCTCGCCTCGGTCGAGGCGTGCGAGCAGCGCGACACTGGCAAAGGCGTGTTCTATTTCGCGGTCAACAAGGTCGCCGGCCGTCCGGTGATCGACGTGCTGGCCGAAGTGATCGCCCAGACGATGGACCAGCTGCCCTGGCCCAAGAGCATGCGCTGGGCCGGCCATGACGTGCGCTGGGTCCGTCCGCTGCACAATATCCTGGCGCTGCTGTGCGATGGGGCCGCCTCGACCGTCGTTCCGGTCGTCTGGGCCTTGGACCGCGCCAACGGCGGGTCGGACAAGCTGATCGCCAACGATCGCTCGCGGGGCCATCGCTTCCTGGCACCGGACGAGTTCGCCGTCACCGGGTTTGCGGACTACCGCGTCAAGCTGGCCGACCGCTTCGTCGTGCTGGACGCGGCCGAGCGCAAGGCGAAGATTCTGGCGGACGGCGCCAAGCTCGCGGCGGAACAGGGTCTGGTGGTCAAGCCCGATCCGGGCCTGCTCGACGAGGTCGCTGGCCTGATCGAATGGCCGGTCGTGCGCGTGGGCCGGATCGAGCCCCGGTTCATGGACCTGCCGGCCGAGGTGCTGACCACCTCGATGCGCACGCACCAGAAATATTTCGCTGTCGAAACGAGGGACGGGGTGCTTGCGCCCTGGTTCATCGTCGTCGGCAACATGGTGACCAGCGACGGCGGCAAGCAGATGATCGCCGGCAACGAGCGCGTGCTGCGCGCGCGCCTGTCGGACGCGCAATTCTTCTGGGATCTGGATCGCGAAGCGACGCTCGAAAGCCGAGTGCCGAAGCTCGGTGAGCGGGTGTTCCACGCCAAGCTTGGAAAGGTCTTTGAGAAGGTCGAGCGCTTGCTGGCGCTATGCGAACCGCTAACTGCATTAGTCCCGGGAGCAGATCTTGCTCGGGCTAAACGAGCGGCACGGCTCGCCAAAGCAGACTTGTCCGCCAGCCTTGTCGGCGAATTCCCAGAACTGCAGGGTGTGATGGGGCGCTACTTGGCACGCCATGACGGTGAACCCTCGGATGTTGCCGATGCAATTGCGGGTCATTATTCGCCGGCCGGTGCAGGCGACGGGGTACCGACAGCTCCACTCTCAATGGTCGTCTCGCTCGCCGACAAAATCGACACGCTGGTTAGTTTCTTCGTCATCGACGAGAAGCCGACCGGTTCAAAGGACCCGTACGCGCTGCGTCGCTCGGCTCTGGGCGTTATTCGAATCGTCCTTGAGAACAAGCTAAGGCTCACTCTTCGTCCCCTTATCGAGCTGGTAACACCGCTGGTGCATCGTGATGCGCAGCGTGCGGCACTTCACATCGAGATGGCTCGGGGCGGTGTGGCGCAAATTCAGCCTTCACCAGCGCCGCAGATCGCAGATGCCCTCATCGAATTCTTCGCCGATCGCCTAAAGGTCTTCCTGCGCGAACAGGGCATCCGCCACGACCTGGTCAGTGCGGTCTTCGCCCAGGGCGGCCGGGATGACGACCTCGTCCAGCTCGTCGCCCGCGCCAAGGCGCTCGAAGGGTTCCTGGCCAGCGACGACGGCGCCAATCTGTTGATTGCCTATCGCCGGGCATTCAAGATCTCGCAGATCGAAGAGAAGAAGGACGGCCGGGAATACCGCGACCCGGTCGACGCGGCGAAGCTCGCCCAGGCCGAGGAAATTGCGCTGGCGGGATCGCTCGACCGGATTGCTGCGTTAGCGAACGACAAACTCGCGGCCGAGGATTTCGCGGGGGCGATGGCGGAACTCGCCAGGCTCCGGCCGACGGTCGATGCGTTTTTTGAACAAGTGACGGTGAATGCCGAGGATCCGGACCTGCGCGTCAACCGGCTGCGCCTGCTGGCGCAGATCTGGAACACGCTCAATCGGGTCGCCGACTTTTCCAAGATCGAGGGCTGAGGCATGACGAAATGGGTCTACACCTTCGGCGACGGCGTCGCCGAGGGCCGCGCGGACATGAAGAACCTCTTGGGCGGCAAGGGCGCCAACCTGGCCGAGATGAGCAATCTCGGCCTGCCGGTCCCGCCGGGCCTGACGATCACGACCGAGGTCTGCACCTATTTCTACGACAATGGGCAGCAGTACCCGGCTGAACTCAAGGCCGACGTCGAGGCCGCCATCGCCAAGATGGAAAAGCTGCTGGGCAACAAGTTCGGCGACAAGACCAACCCGCTGCTCGTCTCGGTCCGGTCCGGCGCCCGCGCGTCGATGCCGGGCATGATGGACACGGTGTTGAACCTGGGCCTGAACGACGAGACGGTCGAGGGCCTGGCCATCCGCTCGGGCGACCCGCGCTTCGCCTATGACAGCTATCGCCGCTTCATCCAGATGTACGGCCAGGTCGTGCTCGACGTCGAGCATCACCTGTTCGAGGAAATCCTCGAGAACCACAAGCTCGACACCGGCGCCCATCTCGACACCGACCTCACGGCCGATGATTGGAAGCAGGTCGTCGCGGGCTACAAGGACGTGGTCGAGGAGCATCTGAAGGCGCCGTTCCCGCAGGATCCGCACGACCAGCTGTGGGGCGCCATCGGCGCGGTGTTCGGCAGCTGGATGAACCAGCGCGCCATCACCTATCGCCGCCTGCACGAGATCCCGGCCAGCTGGGGCACGGCGGTCAACGTCCAGGCCATGGTGTTCGGCAACATGGGCGAGGACTGTGCTACCGGCGTCGCCTTCACGCGCAACCCGTCGACCGGCGAAGACAAGTTCTACGGCGAGTATCTGGTGAATGCGCAGGGTGAGGACGTCGTCGCTGGCATCCGCACGCCGCAGCACCTGACCATCGCCGGCAAGGAAGAGAACGGTTCCAAGCTGCCGGCCATGGAAGAGGTCATGCCGGACGTGTTCAAGCAGCTGAACGACGTGCGCCTGCTGCTGGAAAAGCATTACCGCGACATGCAGGACATCGAGTTCACGGTGCAGCAGCACAAGCTGTGGATGCTGCAGACCCGGACCGGCAAGCGCACGGCGCCGGCGGCGCTCAAGATCGCCGTCGATATGGCGCGAGAAGGCCTGATCGACCAGAAGGAAGCGGTGAAGCGCATCGACCCGGCGTCCCTCGATCAGCTGCTGCACCCGACGCTCGACCCCAAGGCCGAGAAGAAGGTGCTGGCCAAGGGCCTGCCGGCCTCGCCCGGCGCTGCTTCGGGCAAGGTCGTATTCTCCGCCGACACGGCCGAACACATGGCCGCCAAGGGCGAGACCGTCATCCTGGTGCGCATCGAAACGAGCCCGGAAGACATCCATGGCATGCATGCCGCCAAGGGCATCCTGACCACGCGCGGCGGCATGACCAGCCACGCCGCCGTCGTGGCCCGCGGCATGGGCCGGGCCTGCGTCGCCGGTGCCGGCGACCTGCGTGTCGACTACAAGACCCAGCAGTTCACGGTCATGGGCCAGACGGTCAAGGCCGGCGACATCATCACCATCAACGGCTCGACCGGCGAGATCATCCTGGGCGAAGTGCCGACGATCCAGCCGGACCTGTCGGGCGATTTCGCCGAGTTGATGGTCTGGGCCGACGCGATCCGCACCTTGAAGGTGCGCGCCAATGCCGAGACGCCGCTCGACGCCCGGACGGCGCGCAAGTTCGGGGCCGAGGGCATCGGCCTCTGCCGCACCGAGCACATGTTCTTCGACACCGACCGCATCAATTCGATGCGCGAGATGATCCTGGCCGACGACACCGCCGGCCGCCGCAAGGCGCTCGACAAGCTGCTGCCGATGCAGCGTAGCGATTTCGTCGAGCTGTTCCGGATCATGCAGGGCCTGCCGGTCACGATCCGCTTCCTCGACCCGCCGCTGCACGAGTTCCTGCCGCACTCGGATGCCGAGTTCGAGGAAATCGCCAAGGTCACCGGCAAGGATATCGGCCTGGTGCGCCATCGCGCCGCCACCCTGCACGAGACCAACCCTATGCTGGGCCATCGCGGCTGCCGTCTGGGCATCACCTACCCCGAGATCTACGAGATGCAGGCCCGCGCCGTGTTCGAGGCCATGGTGCAGATCGAGAGCGAGGGCGGTGAGCCGATCATCGCCGAGATCATGATCCCGCTCGTCTCGATGAAGAAGGAGCTGGATCAGCTGAAGGCGCTGGTCGACAAGGTCGCGGGCGAGGTCCGGGCCGCGTCGGGCAAGAAGCTCGATTATCTGGTCGGTACCATGATCGAGCTGCCGCGTGCGGCCATGACCGCCGACAAGATCGCCGAGACGGCCGAGTTCTTCTCGTTCGGCACCAACGACCTGACCCAGACCGTGTTCGGCCTGAGCCGGGACGATGCCGGCGGGTTCCTGGGTTCCTATCAGCGTCAGAACATCATCGAGCGCGACCCGTTCGTGTCGATCGACGTCGAGGGCGTCGGCGCCTTCGTCCAGATGGCGGCGGACAAGGGCCGCAAGAGCAGGCCGGACATCAAGCTTGGCATCTGCGGCGAGCATGGCGGCGATCCGGCCTCGGTGCATTTCTGCGCCTCGGTCGGGCTCGACTACGTCTCCTGCTCGCCCTATCGCGTGCCGATCGCCCGCCTCGCCGCCGCCCATGCGGCGCTCGAGTCGGGGCATTCAGTCGCCTCGACCGCTTGAACCCATGTCGATTTTTGCCGTCATTCCCACGTATGCGGGAATCCAGGGTGGCAGAGATCCGTCGCTTGCTCCGGATTCCCGCTTTCGCGGGAATGACGGAACAGTAAAGCGATAGGGGTGGAAAACGCGCTCGATCAGATCCGGGACGGCGGCAAGCGGGCGCTCGCCGGTGCGCTGACCCGGATCGAGGCCGAGCCCGATGGCGCCGAAACGATGGCGTTACTCGACGCTGCCTATGCGGCACCCCGGGCCCATGCCGTCGGGCTGACCGGACCGCCCGGCGTCGGAAAATCGACCCTGACCGCCTCGCTGATCGAACATTGGCGCAGCCTCGGCCGGACGGTCGGTGTCATTGCCGTCGATCCCTCGTCCAAGATCTCCGGCGGGGCCTTACTGGGCGACCGGACGCGGCTCAGGACCGATCCGGCCGATCAGGGCGTATTCGTGCGCTCCATGGCGGCGCGCGACCGCCTGGGTGGCTTGGCCGACCTGACCGTGGCGGCCCTGGTGCTGATGCGCGCGCTGTTCGACGTCGTGCTGGTCGAGACCGTCGGTGTCGGCCAATCCGAAACCGACGTGTCGACCGCAGTCGACACGGTCGTGCTGTGCATCCAGCCCGGTTCCGGCGATGCGCTGCAATTCATGAAGGCCGGCATCGTCGAGATCCCGGACATCGTCGCCGTCACCAAGATCGACATGGGCATGACTGCCGCCCAGGCCCAGGCCGACCTGGCATCGGCGCTCGACCTGCGTGACCGCCCGCCCGGCGAATGGGCCGTGGCGGCGCTCGGCGTCTCGGCTCTCAAAGGTGAAGGAGTGGACGACCTCGTCGGGCTGATCGACCGGCATTTCGCCCATCTGGCGCCGGCTCTTGCCGGCCGCCGCCAAACGCAGGCCGGGCAGTGGCTCATTCAGTTCGTGCGCGAGCGCTGGGGACGGGAAGGGGTGAAGCGGGCCGGCGCTCTTACATTGGATCCCGGCATCTCGCCGTTCCGGACCCTCTCGCGCTTGGCGCGGGATCTCGCCGCGTGAGCCGGCGGTCCAGCGACCTGATTGCCGCCGGACCGCGTTCGCTCACAGCGTCTTCAGCAATGCGTCCAGCTGATCGAAGCCGGCGGAGATGGTCTCGCTGAAGCCCATGCCGACCGCCTGGTCGCGGTCGGCGATCGAGTTGAAGCGCGCGACCAGCTTCCATTCGGTCCGGCCGCCATTCTCGTCGAGCGTGACCGTCGTGACGCTGGCCGGGCGGCCGCTCTGGCCGCCATCGCTGTTCTTCCAGACGAGCCGCTTCGGCACATCGACCTCCAGATAGACGAAGTCGCAGGTGATCTCGGTTCCGTCCGGGGCACGCATCACGTGGCGCCAGAGGCCGCCGGGCCGCACGTCCATGTCGCAGGCCATGTTGGTGAAGGCGGTACCGCCGAACCAGTGCATCACATGCTTGGGCTCGGTGATCGCGCGCCAGACTGCGCTGCGTGGGGCATCGAACACGCGGCGGATCACGATCACCGCTTCTTCGACGGCGACATCGGCATTTGCGTTCATCATAGGGTCCTTTCCAGTATGAAATAGGGGGCTCAGGTCGGTTCGTCCCGCGGCATGGTCTTCAGGTAGTCCGCCAATTGATCCAGGCTGCGATCCCAGAAGCGCCTATAGTCGTCGAGCCAGTCGGACACGGCTTTGAGCGGTGCGCCCTCCAGGTGGCAGGGTCGCCATTGGGCTTCCCGTCCACGCGAAATCAGCCCCGCGGACTCCAGAACCCTGAGGTGCTTGGACACGGCCGCGAGGCTCATAGCGTAGGGTTCGGCCAGTTCCGTCACCGTCGCGTCCCCCGTGGCGAGGCGGGCGAGAATGCCGCGTCGGGTCGGGTCGGCCAGGGCGGAAAGCGTGGTGCTCAGCAGATCGGGCATAGCAGTATTCAACCAATTGGTTATCAACTATTTGGTTGAATACGACACTCGCAATCGCCTGTCAATCACGTAAATGAGAGAGAGTGCCGGGGTGCGCTACTCGGCGAGCATCTCGCCGGAGCCGCCCAGTTCGGCCGGAAAGTCCTTCAGTTTGGGCAGGCCATCCCTCATGCGCAGCACGGTTTCGGCATAGTTCACATGGACCGCAGGGGCGAAGGCGAGCGTCGGGATCGTCGCCGCAAAGACGTCGACCAGATCGACGCTCGGGTGACTGGTCATCAGATGGCCGCCGCACTTCGCACAGTATTGGCGATGGCTGAAATCGGTCTTGTGATAGGTCGCCAGATGCTCGGCGCCCGCCGTGACCTTCACGGCGCCGGGCTTCCACAGGCTGAAGGCGTTGACCGGACCGCCGGACCAGGAACGGCAGGAGTTGCAGTGACAATATCCCATGGCCTCCGGCTCGCCGGTGACCTCGAGTTCGACCGCTCCGCAGAAGCAACGCCCAGAATGAGTCATGATTTCTTTCTTCCGACTGTTCGCGCCATCGATTTACCGGACAGTCCAAAGTAACAGGCCCAACTTCGGCCACCAAACGATTTGGCCGTTGGCAACCGGCGGCAGCAGGGTCGTGGGAACGGCGAACGTCAGCCGTGCGAAACCCTAGTCAGCCATGCAATCGGCGAGTTGCCGCCGGAGCCAAACATGGCCGGGATCGCTGTCGAATCGCGGGTGCCATGTGGCGTGCAGGGCAAAGCGCCTGGTGTCGAAGGGCAGGGGCAGGGCATCCAGGTCAGCCGCATAGCGCTCGAGGAAGCGGCCCGGCAAGGTACATACAAGGTCGGTCGATTGAAGCAGCAAAGGGACGATGCCGTAGTACGGGACCGACATGACGACGCGCCGGGTCAATCCCCTGGCCTGGAGAATGTCGTCGACGAACCCATGGAAACCGCCGCCCTCGCCGGAGACGAGGATATGCTCAAGCTTTACATACTCATCGAGGCCCGGTGGGCTCTTTCCTCTCGGATGATCCTTACGTTGGGCGAGGCGATATCCGTCGACGGTCAGCGCTTGGTGGGACATGGAGGTCGGCAGCATATTCTCGCCGACCAGGGCGATGTCGATTTCGCCGGTCTCCAATTGTTCGGGAAGTTTGCGAAAATCGATGCTCCTCAGGGCCAGGCGAATCCCGGGCCGGCCTGGCTGCAGCCGCGGGATCAACCGCACGCCGACGATTGCGCCGGCATTGTCGTTGGCGCCGATGGAAAACACCCGGTCGGACAGCAGTGGATCGAACGTCACCGGTTCGGTGACGATGTCCCGCACGCGTTGCAACGCCGCCCGCAACGGGTCCTTCATCTGGACGGCGAGCGGCGTCAGCACCATCCCCTTGCCCGAAATCGCCGGCGTCAACAGCGGGTCGCCGAACAGGTCCCGCATGCGGGCCAGTTGCGCCGACAGGGCCGGCTGGCTGATGCCCAGGCGCCCGGCGGCGCGCGTCACGTTGCGCTCGTCCAGCAGAGTGCTGAGCGAGGCGATCAGTGCCAGATTATGGCCGGTTATATCCATCGAAATTATGCCACCCATACCAGCTATCGATTTCAATTATCGACGCCGAGGAGGGAAACAACAATCACGGATGGCATCTGGAGAGCAGGGAATGATCGTCGATCTGCGCACCTACACCGTGAAGCCCGGCAAGATGCCCGCGTTTCTGAAGCTATATCAGGAGCACGGCTGGCCGCTGCAGCAGAAATACCTCGGCACGTGCCTCGGCTGGTACACGGTGGCCGAGGGCACACTCAATACCGTGGTGCACATGTGGCGCTTCGACAGCCAGGCCGACCGGGAGGTGCGTCGAAGTGCGATGGTGCAGGATCCGGCCTGGCAGGCATTCATGCTGCTCTCGGAAGAGGCCGCCCATCTCATCGAGATGAAGAACATCTTCCTGGCACCGACCTCCTTCTCGCCGCAGCAATAATGGGACACGACATGGGAACGATGATTTCGCTGACCGCCGCCGATGGCCATGGGTTCGGCGCCTACAAGGCCGGCCCGGACGACGCGGCCATGGGCCTGGTCGTCATCCAGGAAATATTCGGCGTGAACGGTCATATCCGCGACGCGTGCGACCGGTTCGCCGCGCAGGGCTTCTCGGTCGTGGCACCGGCGTTGTTCGATCGCGCCGACAAGAACGCGCAGTTGGGCTATACCCAGGACGACGTGCAAGCCGGTTTGGCGCTTCGGGCCAAGGTGAGCGAGGCCGCGGCCATTGCCGACATCGCGGCCGCAGCCCTGTCGTTAGGCGGCAAGCCGATCGGCATCATCGGCTATTGCTGGGGCGGCACGCTGGCGTGGCACGCAGCCTCGAAAACCCAGCTTTTCAAAGCCGGCATCGGCTGGTACGGCGGCGGCATTCCCGAGGCCAAGGACGCGATCTTGAACTGCCCGGTGCAATTGCATTTCGGTGAGACCGATCACGGCATCCCGCTCGACGGCGTGGAGGCGGTGAAGGCGGCGCATCCCGAGGTCGAGGTGTTCGTCTACGACGGCGCCGGCCACGGCTTCGGCTGCGACCAGCGCGCGTCCTACGATGCGGTGGCGTATGCCAAGGCGCAGGAGCGCAGCCTGGCGTTCCTCAAGACGCACCTGGGCCAGACGACGGCCTAGTCGCCGTCCGCATCGACGACGACGCGATTGCGGCCGCTTTCCTTCGCGGCATAGAGCGCCGCGTCGGCGCGGGCGTAGAGCGCGTCGAAACTCTCGCCGGACCTGAGCTCGGCCAACCCCAGGCTGATGGTGATCCGCAGGATGGTGCCCTCGACATGGGCTTCCTCCAGGCTGACCGCTTCGCGCAGCCGCTCGGCGAAGTGGGCGGCACCCTCGACCGCGGCGTTCGGCATCAGCAGCGCGAATTCCTCGCCACCGATGCGGCCCAGCAGATCGGTCGTGCGGACCAGGCCGCGGCCGATCCGACCGATCATGCGCAGCACCTCGTCGCCGGCCGGATGGCCGTAGATGTCGTTGACCCGCTTGAACTCGTCGAGATCGATGATCATCAAGGTGATCGGCGACCGGGCGCGGCGGCTTAGCTCGATCAGCTCGTGCGCCCGCTCGACGAAGTGCCGTCGATTGGCGCAGGTGGTCAGCGGGTCGATCGTGGCCTGGTCGAACAGCCGCTCGTTGGCGGCGCGCAGGTCGGCGGTCCGGTCGGCGACCTGGCGCTCCAGCTCCGCCTGGCGTGCGCGCAGGTAGGCGGTTCGGCTGCGCACCAGGGCCGCGATCATGGCCAGTCCTGCAAGCGTCGCTGCGATCCTGAACCACGGGGTCTGGTACCAGGCCGGCAGCACCTGGATCGGGATATCGAGGTTCCGCTCGGTCCAGGCGCCGTCGCGGTTCGAGCCCCTGAGGCGCAGCGTGTAGTCGCCCGGCGGCAGGTTGGTGTAGGCGGCGAGCCGGCGGGTCGCGTCGGTCTCGACCCAGTCCCGGTCGTACCCGTCGAGACGGTAGGCGTAGCGGTTGCGTTCCGGAGCGGTGAAGTCGAGAGCCGCGAACTCGACGGCCAGACCGTTGGTCTCGGGCGTCAGCACCAGCGGCCGGGTCGATCCGGCGCCGTTGAAGCGGCCGCTCGGCACGGCGCTGCCGCCGACGCGGACATCGGAAACGACGATCGGCGGGTGGTAGTCCCAGGTCTGGAGCCGCTCGGCCTGGACGATGGTCAAGCCGCCCTTGGCGCCGAACAATGGTTCGCCCGCCAGGTCGACCGCGCCGGAATTCTCGAAATAATCGGCGAGCACCGACCCCTCGGCCCGATGCAGCGCGCGGATCGCGAAGCTGGTCGGATCGATCACGGCCAGCCCGTCGTCGGTCCCGGCCCAGACCCGTCCCTGAGCATCCATCAGCAAGGTGTCGACGTTGAGATGGGGCAGACCCTCGGCCAGGCCCAGCCGGTGGAACTGCGGCTTGCCGGTCGGGCCGCGGCCGGTCATCACGGCGATGCCGCCGCCGAACGTGCCGACCCAGAGGCGGCCTTGCCGATCGATCACCGTCGACGAGACGAAGCTGACCGGTAAGGCCGTCGGGTCGGCGAGATCGGGCAGGATCTGCTCGATCGCGTGGGTGGCGAGGTCGACCCGGTTGAGGCCGTTCCGGGTGCCGACCCAGAGATCCTGGCCGGTCCCATGCAGGATGCTGTCGACGTTCTGGTCGGTCAGCCCCTTGGATTCCGCAGGTCCGAAGACGAGTTCACCGGTGCCGTCGAGCCGCATGCCCCAGAGGCCGTCGTCCAAGCCGCCGACCCACAGCACGCCGGCATCGACGGCGAGTGCGTAGACCGACGAGTGCGGGTCGCGCTGCGGCACGGCTGCCAGCGATACTGCGCGGCTTGCCTCATCCACCCGATAGGGTCCCTGGACGGTGCCGACGAAGACGTGGTTCCGATCGTCTTCGGCCAGCGCCGTGACGAAATCCTTCGGCAGCGCCGAATCCGGATGGGTTGGATCGGGCAGCAGTTGCGCTACACGGCCGGCGATCGGGTCGAGGACATCGACGCCGCCGCTGAGGAATCCGAGCCAGAGCCGGCCGTCGCGGGTCGGCAGGATCGCGTAGACGTCGGCAGCGCTCACACCGTTCGCGCGGCTCGACGCGCCGAAGACGGTCGAAACGGCACCCAGGTCTCGGGCGTGGTAGCTGAGTCCGCCGGTGCCACCGACCCACATCGAGCCGGTGCGATCCCGCATCAGGGCATAGACATCGTCGTGGGCGAGGCTGCCCGGCAGCGCCCGGTCGTGCAGGATCCGCCGCGTCCGTCCCGTGACCGTGTCGACGACGACGATGCCGAAGCCGCGCGTGCCGATCCAGAGCTCCTGCGGATTGGCAGCACCGATGGCGGAAATCGAATTGCTCTGCAGCGTCGAGCCGGCCGGGCCGGTCTCTGCGACCGGACGGGGCGCGCCGCCGACGGGGTCGACGACATAGGCGCCGTGCCTGCTCGTGCCGATCCAGATCCGTCCGTCGTCCGCTTCGAACAGGGCGGTGATCGCGATCGTCGCAGTGGCGCTGCTACCGGCCGTTGGGGCCAACGGCACGGGGGTGAACCGGTCGCTACCCGCATCGCGGCGGACCAGTCCCGCCGCGGTCCCGATCCACAAGCGGCCCGCGCGGTCCGGCACGATCGCCTGGACTTGGCCTTCCGGCAGGCTGCCGGGATTCCGCGCGTCGTGACGGAGGGCCGTGACGGCCCCGGTGTCCGGGTCGAGATGGTATAGCCCATCGCCCATGCCGACCCACAGCCCGCCAGCGGGGTCGTCGGCGATCGCGCCGACCAGCTTGCGCCCGGGGCCGGTCGGCAGGGGTACCGCCGCCAGGCGATCCCGGTCGCGATCATAGCGCGCGAGGCCGCCGGACCCGGTGCCGATCCACAGCCGGCCACGGGGATCGGTGTGGAGCGTGTGGATCCAGGTATCCGGCAGGCCGTTCGGGTCGCCGGCATCCTGCGGGTAGTCGCGGAAGCGGTAGCCGTCCCACCGGGCGAGGCCGCCCTGCGTGCCGATCCACAGGAAACCGTCGCCGTCCTGGGCCAGGGCGATCGGTACCGGATGCGGCAGTCCCTGCTCGCGGCCGTAATTCTGGAAAACCGTCTCGACGAGATCGGTCCAGCGGTCGGCAGCGCCGGCCCGACCGCTGCAGATCAGCGAAAGGAGAAGCGCAAGGGCGGCGAGCCAGCAAGCTTCGCTTCGCCGCTTCCTGAAAGTATCGGGGTGCGGGCACCCCTCGATCGTCCCGGTCAAATTGCTTACGTCCCTCGGCCCCGACGGTGGTGCGCTTCGCAACCCTCGTCCCGGATCAGAAACCAGATCTGTTAAGGCTTTGCACCACTCGTCGCCGAAATCTTTCGTTCTTCGTCGGTATAGGCCGCGATCAACGCGCGGTAGGTCGCTTCGACCACGTCGGGTGGTGCCTTGTCCTCTACCGCGAGGCCGCGCAGCCGGGCGATGATCTGCTCGACTCGGGCCTTGTCCTCGACCGCGGCCGGGTTCGCCTTGAAGCGCGCGGCCTCGCGCACGAAGCTGCCGCGCTCGCCGATCAGCGCCACGATCTGCCGGTCGATCCGGTCGATGTTGCTGCGCACCTCGCCCAGCGTGTCGCAGCAGGTCCCGCCGGCAGCCTGGGGCTTGCCCCAGAATGCCTTGGTGCCAGTCGGGGCCGGCTCGTCGGCGCCGCAGGCGACGGTGCCGAGACCGACCAGCAGGGCAAGGCTGGAAAGGCCCAGCAGCAACAGGGGGCGTGCGTTCATCTCGGGCGGTCCTCAGGCGTCAGGGAGCCCGACTGTAGTCGTAGACGGCGCCGGCGCAAGGCCCGCGTCGGCTGACGCTAGAACCTCGCCCAGTCGGGGCGGCGCGGCCGGACGGTCGCCTCGCCGGCGGTGAGCGGGCCGGCATCGAGCGCGTCGAGCCGCACCAGCGCCAGGGCCAGCCCGTCGCGACCGGAGCGGACCTCGCCCGCTTCCTGGCCGTCGCGCAGGATCAGCGTGCCAGGCTCGGGCAGGGGACCGTCGACGGCGATCGGCATCAGCCGCTTCTTGACCAGCCCACGATATTTCGTGCGCGCGGTCAGTTCCTGGCCGATGTAGCAGCCCTTGTCCCAGGCGACGCCGTGCAACTCGTCGAAGCCGTTCTCGAGCAGGATGGCCTTTTCCAGCAGCATGTCCCGGGAGCCGTCGGGCACGCCGCGTTCGAGCCGCAGCCGATCCCAGTCGGCATGGTTGCCGGGCGCGTAGCCCAGCGCCTCGAGCGTGGCCGCGCCGGTATCCCTGGGTGCGATCAGGCGCAGCCCCAGGCCGCCTAGCCGCGGATCGAGGAAGGCGACCGTATCGCCACGTTCGATCGCCTGGCCGGGTTCGGCAAGGCCCAACGGTGCGCCCGCGTCGGCGCCCCAGGCCTGCAACACCTCGAACTGGTCGGTGACGTCCTCCAGCACGATCTTGGCGCGCAGCTTGTACATACCCAGCCGGCGCTTCAGGTCGGCGATGCGGGCGCCCTCGCCGTCGATCAGCCAGCCGTCGCCCCGTGCCGCGATGAAGAAATCATGGAGATATTTGCCTTGGGGCGTCAGCAGCGCCGCCCAGATCGCGGTCGTGGCGCTGAGCTTGCGGACATCGTTCGAGACGAGCCCCTGGAGGAAGGTCGACCGGTCTTCGCCGGTCAGCAAGAGCAGGCCGCGGGTGGGATCGGCGGGGGCGTAGAATTGATCGGTCACGGTGCGGGGATGATCCTTCAGGCGACGATGGCGCGTTCCCATACGTGGCGCGGCGGGGGCCGCTTGGCAAGCGCCGGGCGGCGCCGTATAAGCGCACCCGATGTTGCGCCTCTGCCGTCCCCTGCCGGTTCTCGGCACCAATCCCCGGATCCTGTTCGTGACGGCGACGCGAATCGGCGATGCCGTGCTGTCGACCGGCCTGCTCGCCCATCTGATCGAACGCTACCCAGGCGCCCGGCTCACCATCACCGCCGGCCCGATCGCGGCACCGCTGTTCCAGGGCGTGCCGGGACTGGAACGGTTGATTGCGCTGTCGAAGCGCCGGCATGCCCGCCACTGGCTCGACCTGTGGCGACAGGTGGCGCCGATCCATTGGGACCTGGTCGTCGACCTCAAGGGCTCGGCGCTATCCTGGCTGCTGCGGGCGCGCCACCGCCGGATCATGGGCAAAGGCGACGATGGCGAGCACAAGATCCTGCAGCTGTCCCGCCTGTTCGCGCTGGCGCAGCCGCCGTCGCCCAAGCTGTGGCCGACGCTCGATCACCTCATGGCGGCGGAAAAGCTGGTTCCAGCCGGCAGCCCGGTGCTGGCGATCGCGCCCGCCGCCAATTGGCGCGGCAAGCAATGGCGGGCCGGGCGCTTTGCCGAGATCGCTGCGCGCCTGACGGCCGAGGGCGCGGCGCTGGCCGGCGCGCGCGTCGCCGTACTGGCCGCGAGCCATGAGCGCGCCCAGGCCGAACCGTTGCTGGCGGCGATCCCCGAGGATCGCCGGCTCGACCTGATCGGTGCCGGCGACCTGCTGACTGTCGCCGCGCTGCTGGGCCGGACCAACCTGTTCATCGGCAATGATTCCGGCCTCATGCACATGGCCGCCGCGATGGGCGTGCCGACGCTGGGCCTGTTCGGGCCGAGCCCGACCGGCATCTATGCGCCCTGGGGTCCGCTGGCGGCGGCCGCGCGCACGCCCGAAAGCTTCGAGGAGCTGTGGGCGACGCCGGGCATGTATCCCGCGACGACGGATACGCTGATGGACGGGCTGACCGTGGACATGGTCGAAGCGGCGGCGATCGACCTTTGGCGCAAGGTCCGGCTCAGCGCCTCATGACTTGCACAGCGGTCCGGGTGCCAGTGCCGGCTGCCAGCGTTGCTTGGGATTGACCGGCGGATAGGGCCAGACCTTGATCGGTTGCCAGCCGTCGGGGCCATGGCGCAGCAGGGCGGCGGATTTTGGCGGCAGGCCCAGGGTGCCGTCCTGGGTGCAGGACAGGAAGGCGAGGTCGTAGCCGGCGGCAACCGCCTCGTCGAACGCGGCCGGGTCGCTGCGGTCCCAGGATCTGATGTCGAGATCGGCGCGGCGCGGCGGCACGAAATGCAGCAGGCTGGTCAGCATCCAGTCGACGCTGTCGGTATCGCCGGGCAACAGCAGGGCGAGCTTGCCGGTATCTGGCAGTTCCGTCGCCAATTGGCGCGCCAGCTGGCGGACGACCGGCTGCGGCATGTCGAAATCGAAGCGCAGGCGCTGGGCGAAGCCCGCCGGAACGAGCAAAGCCAGCACGACCGCGGCGATGCCGAGATTGCGGGCGAGACCAGGACGGGCGGCGAGCCGGGGCGCCAGCCGGTTGCGGATGGTGACGACCAGCGCGAACTCGATCAGCAGCGCCAGATGGGTGTTGTAGCGAAAATAGGAATGGGCCTCGACACTCATGATGCCGGGGAAATGGCCGATGTAGGTGACGATCAGGAAGCCGTTGTAGAGCAGGAAGGTCGCCGCCGCGAGGCCGAGCGCCTGGCCGGTCGGATCGAGCTGGCGATGGCGCAGGCGTCGCTCCAGGAACACGAACAGCACGGCGACGCAGGCGAAGAATGTGATCTTCTCGATGACGACCTTGCCGATGCTGGCGAAGATCGGCAGCAGGTTGCCCCAGTTCCATTCGTCGAACGGCAGGGGCTTCAACTCACCCTCGGGGAACCGGGTCAGCACGAACCAGCGCCAGAGCAGATAGAGCGCCAGGGCCGGCAGGGCCGATCCGCCGAACGTGACGATCGCCCGGCGCCATCCGATCCGGCGCTCGTAGCCCGCGACCAGGACGGCGGCACCGACGAAGGCGATCAGCATGCCGATCGCCTGCTGCTTCACATTGACCATTGCCATCAGCACCAGGGCCAATTGCACCAGGCTGCCCGGCCGCCGTTCGCCGGCAGCGAGGGCGACCATCGCCCGGCAGCCGAGCCAGCCGGCGAACAGCAGGGTGATGGCGACCGGCGCCTCGCCATAACCTGCGAAGGCGACGCGCGGCACGAAGCCGGGATTGAGCAGGGTGACGAGCAGGATGCCGAAGCCGGTCGCGGCCCAGCCGGGCCGGACGGTGCCGCCCTCGGCCGGATTGACCAGCATGCGGGCGAACAGCAGGGCCGCCAGCACGTAGAGCCCGACGGTGAACAGCGCCAATCCGCCGCCCTGGAAACCACCACCCACCAGCCCGCCCAGGAAGGTCGGGAACTGCGTGTTGTAGGGGGCGACGGGCAGGAAGGAATGGGCATCCGGCCCGCCGGCAGTCGGGAAGACGCCGTAATCGTCCAGATAGGCTGCGTTCGGCATCAGGTTCATGAAGATGTCGGATTGCGACGGCTGGATCGTCGCCATGATCGTCAGGATCGGCAACGCGAGGACCATGAGCCGGCCGAGTTCGGCCCATGCGGTCCGCCCCGGTCGCCGGGCCGGCCATACCAGCACGACCGCGGCCCCGACCAGGAAGGCGATGGCCGGGATCCGCAGCGACAGCGCGGTCGCCACGCCCCATAGCGTCAGCAGTGCCGACAGCAGGCCCCAGCCGGCCAGCGCATCCGTCTCGAACTCGGCACGCGGTCCGCCGACGAGGCGGCCGACCAGCCCCATGGCGAGGAATGCCAGCAGGATTTGCGCGAGGGCGGTCAGGTCAGCGAGATGGCTCGGCAGGAAATGCATGGAACGCCTGGGGTGACTGCGGGACCGGGTGGCGCGCAGTACGCTCCGGCCGCGCCGACGTCAAGCGCCGTCGCCAGGCCCGACCCGGGGGCGCCGCCGGCTCAGGTGGCGAATTCCGGTTCATCCCGCATCAAGGACCGCTTGATGCTTTCCAGATGCAGCCGGGCGCTCTCCTGGTCGCCGGCCCGCATCTGCTCATAGGTGCGACGGGCGACGTCCGGTGCCACCGCGCGCAACGGGCGGCCGGTACTGAGCGCCTTGACCTGAACCTCAGCCGCCCTTTCGAGGTAATAGAGATCGTCCCAGGCCTCGGCGATGCCGGTGCCGACCACCATGACGCCGTGGTTGCGCAGGAACACGATGTCGGCATCACCCATGGCCGAAGCAATCCGGTCACCCTCGGCCTCGTCGAGCGCCAAGCCGTTGTAGACCTCGTCTACCATCGTGCGGCCGTAGAATTTGAGCGAACTCTGACCGGCCCAGGCCAGTGGCTCGCCTTCGACCATGCTCAAGGCCGTCGCATTCGGCATGTGGGTGTGAAACGCCGCGCGGGCGCGCGGCAATTGCTTGTGCAGCCGGGCATGGATGTAGAACGCCGTCGCCTCCGGCTGGCCGTCACCCTCGACGACATGCCCGTCGAAATCGCACACCAGCAGGCTGGATGCCGTGATCTCGCGGAACGCCAAGCCATAGGGATTGACCAGGAACAGGTCGTTCCGCCCAGGCACCAGGGCGGAGAAATGGTTGCAGATGCCCTCTTCGAAGCCGAGGCGCGCGGCCGTGCGGAAGCAGGCGGCAAGATCGATACGGGCCTGGCGCAGCGCGTCCCGGTCGATCTCGCCCCAGTTGGACAGGGGAGCGGCCGAAGCCGTGCGAAACTCATGGGCCATGCGGAACCCCCTCTTGCATCATGCGGACGATCAGAGCCAGCCGGCAGCTTTGAAGAGATTTGGCAGCCCGTCCAGTGTCGGCAGCACGGCCGCCGGCAGATAACCGTCGGTCGGGCGGCGGCCCGTCCCGCGGTCGATCCAGACATCGCGCAGGCCGAGCGCCCGGGTCGCGACCAGATCCAGGTGTGGGCTGGCGCAGACATGCAGCAAACTAGCGGCATCCGCGCCGATGGCCTGGTGCGCGTATTGGAAGATGCGGTGCGAGGATTTGTAGGCGCCGGCCTGTTCCGCCGTGACCACCCGGTCGATCGTTCCGCCGAGCTGCGCCACGTTGCCGGCGATGATCGCGTCGTCGGTGTTCGAGACGATGCAGAGCTTGAACCCCGCCGCCTTGAGCGCCATCAAGGTTGGCACGACCTCGGGAAAGGGCGGCATCCGGCCGATCGCGTCGGTCAGGGTCGCCGCATCCTGCGCGTCGGACGCAACGCCCAGTTCCTGCATCGTCGATCCGAGCGCCGCCCCCGTCACAGCCCTGAAGCTGCGATGGGGCCGGGACTGCTCCAACGCATGCTCGTGACGATCGTAGATCGCCAGGAAGCGGGCGGGATCGATCGCTTTGTCTTTGCGGGCCAGGATCGCCTGCACGGCGCCCAGCAGGCCTTCGTCCCATTGGATGAGGGTTCCGTAACAGTCGAATGTGATCCAGGTCGGACGAGGGCCGGACAGCATGGCAGCGGTCTCCGCGAAAACCGCAGGATCGGATATGAAGTCGTTCCCGTCCATCCGGAAAGCGGGCAGGCCGTCAACCGGCAATCGCGGCATCGACCGCGGTCAGCACCGTGCCGACGGTCATTTCCGCGAGCGGTACGCGCCGGAGCACCGTGACGTTCTGACCGCGCGGCGCACATCGGCTGGGTTCGGACTCGCCGGAAAACAGCACGACAAGGGGATGGCCGCCGGCGGCCGCAATGTGGCTGACGCCGGTGTCGTTGCCGATGGTGACGGTCGCAGCCCGGGACAGCGCCACCAGGTCGGCGAGTTCGGTCCGGCCGGTCAGGTCCAGCGCCTGCGGCGCCCGCGCCGCGATCGTCTCGGCCAGCCCGCGCTCGCCCTTGCCGCCGAGCACGACCGGCAGCAGCCCGCGCTCGACCAGGGCCCGGGCCAGCTCACCGTAGCGTTCGGCCGGCCAGCGCTTGCCGGGATGGCCGGGTGAGGAGCCCGGGATCATCAGCGCGAAGCGCCGCCCGGCCAGTTCCGGTGCCAGCGCGCCGCTTTCCGCCGGCAGGGCGGGCAGCGGCGTCGGATGGATGCCGGCCATCAGCAATTGTTCGGCCTGCTTGGCGATCGTGTGCTGCGGGTCGCGCTCCAGGTCGGCGTGGGGATGGGAACATCCGTTGGCGATGCCCGACCATTCCGGTCGCGGATCCGGCCACCAGAGCTGGGCATAGGAGCTGGAACGCTGCGAGGTCTGCAGGTCGTAGACCCGGTCGAACCGGCCGGCGCGAAGCATTCGCCGCAGCCCGAGCCAGCCGCCGATATCGAGCAGCGGCGCGCGCCGATCGGTGCGCACCGCATCGAAATGACCGGTCCCCTCGGCGAAAGCGGCGAACGGCTTCGTCGTCAGCAAGGTGATGTGATCGTGCCGGTGATGTCGCCGGATCGCTGCCATCGGTCCGAGCGCCTGGATGAAATCGCCGAGCGCGCTCAATTTGATCACCAGGATGCGCTTTGGTCCCGATCGCCGCCGCGGGGGCTGGTGGACCGGCAACGCGGCCAGATCGACGTGATCCTCGATCGCTTCCAGCGCCTCGAACAGCGCGGCGTGGCGTTCGATCTCGTCGGTGCCGATCGCGGCGTCGAGCCCATCCAGCACGCGTGCCGCTGCCGCGGCGGCCTCGGGCGTCGATGCGGGGCCGACCAGGTAGCGGATCGCGGGATCGCGTTCGAGCCGCCAGACCGCGCGAAGCGCGTCATAGCGGCGGTCGTGGCGCGAACGGGCCTCGTTCCATGCGAAGAAGCGGTTGAGCGGAGTCTCCGGCCGGAAGTCGGCCGAGGTGAGCGCCCTATCCGGTCGCGTCAAGGCACGACCGACAGCAGGATCTGCTCCAGCCGGCGGGATTGCGCCGGGGCGGCGAATTCGGCCTCGGCCCGCGCCCGGCCGGCGGTCGCCATCGCGCGGCGCAGGGTGGGATCGGCAGCGAGCCGGGCCAGGGCGGCGGCGAGGGCCGTGGCATCGCCCGGCGGCACGACCAGGCCGGTCGTCTCATGGGCGATCGCCTCGGCGATGCCGGCGCTGTCGGAGCCCACGACCGGAATGCCCGATGCCATCGCTTCCAGGATCACGTTCGGCAAGCCTTCGGCATCGCCGGCTTTCGCGGTCACGCTCGGCACCACCAAGGCCAGCGCGCCGGCCATGCGTGCCTTGACCGCGTCGTTGGCGAGCCAGCCCACCTGCTCGATGCCGCCGAGATCGGCGGCCCGCGCCGCCACCAGGGGCCCGAGCAAGCCGTCGCCGACCAGGGTCAGGCGCAGCGGATTGCCCTGGGCGCGCAAGATGGCCATGGCGTCCAGCAGGGTCGCGATGCCCTTCTTTTCGACGAAGCGGCCGACGAACAGGATCGCCGGCGGCGTCTCCGGCGGGCGGAGGGCGGGTACACCCTCGACCTCGATGCCATAGCGGTTCACCACCAGCTTGTCGGCCGGGAAACCGCGGTCGATCAAGCGGCGGCGGATGAAGTCCGAAACGCAGACGAACAGCCTGGCCTCGCGCTTCAGGGCTTCCAGCCGGCGCTGGTAGATCGTCGGGATCAGCTGGCGCCGATAATGCTTGTCCTTGGTCGCGTCCCCGCCATGGAAGCTCACGACCAGCGGCAAGCCCAGCCGGCGGGCGATCGGCAGGGCGAGTGCCCCGCCACGGCCGAAATGAGCATGGATCACGACCGGGTTCAGCGCGCGCAGGTCCGGCGTGCCGGGAACCAGCCCCAGTTGTTTAAACAAGGCCCGCTCGACATTGCCGAGGGCGCCCGGGCGGCCCAGCAGGTGACCGGGTGCGCCCAGGTCGGGCAGGCCATCGTCGAAACGACAGCCCAGCCAATAGGGCGACAGCGTGTCGAACGCGCAATATTGCCGCCGCATGAATGCCGCCTCTGAGCGCGGGATCAGCCGGTCGCGATAGAGCATCGCCGTGCGCATCAGTCGGCTCGGGTGGCGGGCGCCAGCTCGTCCTGGCGTATGGCCAGGGCGGCGATGCCGGAGGCCAGCATCAGCGCGGACAGGAACCATTCCTGCCAGACGCCGTAGCTGACTAGCGCGACCAAGGTGCCGGCGACGCTCGCCGCGACCAGGACGGAGGCGGCGACGCGCCGTCGGCCGGCATAGATCCGGCCGAGCGTGACGATGAGCGCGCCGAAACTCAGCACGATGCCGACAGCGCCCAGTTCGAGCCAGGTCTGCAGGATCGCATTGTGGGGATGCAGCGGCAGCTTCTCGCCGATCATCGGGCTGGCGACATCGGGGCAACCTGCGCCCAGCGCGACCGTGTCCTGGCCGCCGGGCATCCGCCGCGCGCCGTCGAGGCCCCAGCCCAGGATCGGCTTGTCGGCGATCCGCTCGGTCACGAAGTCCCAGATATAGATGCGGTGCAGCGCCGATTTCTTGTTGGCGAACATCCAACATTCCCGCGCCTGATCGAGCTGGACGGGAAAGGCCAGCGGCAGGCCCAGCGCAACGACGGCCAAGAGGGCGAGGAAGGTCCAGCGCAGCCGCGGCAAGGCCAGGACCAGCAGCCCGCCGCCGATTGCGCCGGCAAGCGCCACCTTGGCCGACAGGTCATGGGTGGCGAGGATCGTGGCGGCGGCGAGTACGGCCTGCGCCACGGCCAGACGCCGCGCCGCGGCACGCCACAGGCCCCAGCCGAGCGGCGCCAGCAGAATGGCGTGCACGGTAGCGCCCCGGCCGTAAAAAGTGACGAAATCGACATTGGTGCGTGCGACATGGCCGACACGGCTCAGTGGGCCGCCGAGCTCTATGTCGGCCAGCACCAGGGCATTCGCCAGCATCAGCCCGCAGGCGAGTGCCGGCAGCAGGCGCGGCAACCGGGCGGGCTCGAGGGTCCGACACCAATGGACGAAACCAATGCCCAGCGTGATGACGAGGATCAGCCGGCCGGCCAGGACCAGTGCCGCCTTGCCGTCGAGTGCCCAGCCGGCGGACGCCAGCATCAGCGCGAACATCGGCAGCCAGGGCACCAGCGACCGGCCGATGCGGCCCCAGCCGAACGTCGATTGCCGCCAGGCGAGTGTGCCGACGATCACCGTGGCGACCGGCAGCTGGACCGCGGCCGACAGCGGCGCCGCATAGATCAGCGGCCCGAGCAGGAACAGTACTGCAGCCAGCAGGCGGGCGACGAAGAGACCGGGGCGTTCGGTGGCGATGAACGGGGACGGCGACAGGGTCATGCGGTTCTCGGATCTCGCGACCCAGCGGATCCCCCGGGCCGAGCCTAGTTAGCCGGGGGCGGGGGGCCAGGGCAAGGCGGGCGTAGCGCCTCAGGCGGCGTCAGGCAGCAGACCGCCCCACCAACAATCGCTCCGTAGTCCCGCCCGGATATGGCGCATGAAGACGGGGAACGCGCAAAGTCCGCGCAGACCGCTCAGATGCCGGTTGTAATGGTCATCGCGAGGGCGTCGGTCGCTCCTGGCGGATGGGAACGGGCCGAGAAAGGCCCCTCGTTTTGCCCGCTTGTCAATCGCGCCGGCCAATGCGGGCTTGTCTCGGGCGATGCTTGTGGCAGTGTGCGCGCCTTTCATCCGGTCAGCATCCTCCAGGGGTTTTCCGATCCGCCTCGTTCCCGCCCTTTCTCCCTGCATTCCCTTGCCGCTACCCGCGATCGGCGCGTGGCGATGAGCGGCATCGGTGGTTTCCAGGGGCTCGAGGGACGGTTGGCGCTGCCCGAGGCGGTGGCCCGCCTGTCAGCCGCGCTCGCCGTCCGGGGGGCGGGAGAGGCGTCGGTCCACGAGGATGGCGTTCTGGTGCTGGTCCATCGCCAGCCGACGGACATCGACCGTCGGCCCGTAGCACAGCCCTTCGTCGATCCGCGCGGCGCCGTTCTGGTCGGCGACGGCGCGCTCGATCCGGCGCCGCTCCAGCTCTATCGGGCCTATGGTATCGAATTCGCCCGCCACCTGCGCGGCGGCGGCGCGCTGGCGCTCTACGATCCCGCGACCGGGCGCCTGCTGCTGGCCCGCGACGGCTTCGGCATCAAGCCGCTCTATTATGCCGAAACCGATCAGGGTTTCGTCTTTGCCTCCACGACGACGGCCTTGATCGCGACCGGCCTGATCCAGGCGAGCGTGCTTTCTCAGGCGCGCAACGAACTGCTGCAGCTGCAATTCACCACGGGGCGCACGACGCCTTTCGCGGGCATCCATCGCATGCTGCCCGGCGAGACCCTGATCGTCGAGCAGGGCCGGGTCGTCGACCGGCGCCTCTATCGGCCGCTGCCGGCAGTGGGTCCGCTGCCGATTGCGGTCGAGCCCGCGCTCCTCGCCCTCGATGGATTGCTGGATCGGGCTGTAGGTCGCCATGGTCGGGCCGAGGGGCCGATCGGGCTGTTCCTGACCGGCAGCGTCGAGTCGATCGCTCTCCTGGCCGGTATGGCGGCCCAGGGCGCGGCTCCCGTCGAAGCGCTGAGCCTCACCTATTCTCAGCCGACGCCGGGCAGCGACATCGAATTGGTCCGGACCGTCGCGGCAGCGGTCGGTGCCCGCTTGACCGAGGTACCGTTCCGCGAGGCCGATTTCTGGCACCTGTTGCCGGAAGTCGCCGCGGCGATCGACGATCCCATGGCGGACGTCTCGCTCGTGCCGCAGTGGAAACTCGCCTGCGTGGCGGCGGAGGCCGGCTTTCGAACCATCTTCTCCGGCGAGGGCGGCGACGAGCTGTTCGGCGGCTATGGCCGCTACCGCAGCCTGCTGCGCCCCTGGTGGGCCGGCGGACGGGTGCCGCGGACCCGCGGCGCGTTCGACGGACTGGCCGTGCTGCGCGCCCCGCTGCCCGGCTGGCGCGACGGCATCGTCGCGACGGATGCGGCGCAGGGGCTCGGCACCCGCACCCGCCTGCAGATGGTCCAGGCGGCGGATTGCCAGGATTGGCTGCCGAACGACCTGCTTGCCAGGTTCGACCGGTGCCTGGCCGCGCACGGTCTCGATGGCCGGCTGCCGCTGCTCGACCGCGAGATCGCGCTCTTCGCCTTCGGCCTGCCCGACACGCTCAAGATCCGCGACGGCGTCGGCAAATGGCTGTTGCGGCGCTGGCTCGACCAAAGGCTGCCGAGTGCCGCCGCATTGTCCCGGCGCCGCAGCGACGCCATTCCGATCGGCGCCTGGCTGCGGCGTCGGGGCGCCATGCTGGGTCCGCTCGTCGCCCGCCAGGACGGTCTCCGTGAGATCTGCCGGCCCGACGCCGTCGAGCGCCTGTTCGCAAAGATCGAAAACAAGCGTCAGGTCTTCGCTGCCTGGAATCTGCTGTTCTATGCGCTTTGGCATCGGGCGCATGTCGAGGGGCTGGCCCACGAACGCGACGTGTTCCAGACCCTGTCGGGCCACGGTCGGGGATGACGCTACGATGAACGGGGCCGTACCATGGTGCGGTCCCAACTCGTGCGAAGGCCGAAGAGGCGCGGCGGCGGCGAGGAACGTCCAATTTGCGCCGGTTGCGATCGAGCCGGAATCTTGCAAAAAACCCGAAGATCAACTCTCGAACGCGCTCACTCGGGCACTTCTCAACGGCTGAGCGCCGGCAAGGCGTCGAGCGCTGGTTCCGACAATTCCATCATCGGGTTTTCCTCGACCAGCTTTTTGTCCAGCCGGACGAAGATCGTGCCGCTCTCGTCGGCGATTAGGGTCAGCGCGCCGTCGGCCGCGGCAATGCGCAGCATCTGCCGTTCCGGCCGATGGAAGCGCAGGATCAGGCTGTCGGCGGTCTTGGAGAACAGCCACATCATGCCGGCGAAGCGCTTCGTCATGGCGTTGGCCTGGGAGATGCCCTCGGCGAATTCGCGATACGCATAGTGTGTCGTCTGCGGCAGCAGGATGCGCACGCCGACCTGCAAGGACAGGGTGCCCTTGGGCTGATTGGTGACGACGGTCGGGTTTTCATCCTTGAGCTGGTCGCTGAGCGGCAGGGCGAAGCTGTTGTCGTCGCCGACCTGAACGTCGATCGGCCCGGCCTTGGCGCGAACCGTCATCGTCAGCGGCCGGGCCACCAGGTTGCCGCCGTCGGGATGCAGGCTCTGGATCAGTGCCAGACGATCGCGCTGGTCCTGCGGCACGTTGAGAAAGGTCGTGATGCCGTCGACGAGCGTGCGGTAGGGCAGGGAAGCGAACTCGTCCGCCGCCCACGCCGGGCCGGCGAATGGCCCGACCGTCAGCAGCGCCGCCAGACCCGCGCCGAAAGTGCGGCGGGTGACCAGCCGTGTCGTCTTCACATGCGCCAAGATGGGGTCCGTGCTCAGGGCGCGACCATGCGCCAGCGCACCGTTTCGCCGGCCCGGAACGGTCGCAGCCCGCCGACCGGCTCGCCGACGCCGTCCGGAATGACCGTGTCGGCGCGTTCGAGCGTGACGGTGCCTTCGTTCAATGGCAGGCCGTAGAAGCGCGGACCGTTCAGGCTGGCGAAGCTCTCGAACCGGTCGAGCGCGCCCAGCTCGTCGAAGATGTCGGCATAGATTTCGAGCGCGAACGGCGCGCAGAACACGCCGGCGGCACAGCACTCCGCTTCCTTGGCGTGGCGTGGATGAGGTGCGGTGTCCGTGCCCAGGAAGAACCGGTCGCTGTCGGATGCGACGGCGCGGCGCAGCGCCTGGCGATGGGTTTCCCGCTTGGCGACGGGCAGGCAATAAGCGTGCGGGCGCAGGCCGCCGGCGAAGATGGCGTTGCGGTTGATCAGCAGGTGATGCGGCGTCACGGTCGCGGCGATGCCGGCCTCGGAGCTGGCGACATAGGCCGCGGCCTCCGCCGTCGTGATGTGCTCCAGCACGATCTTGAGGCCGGGCACGCGGGCGCGCAGCGGGATCAGCACGGTCTCGACGAACACCGCCTCGCGGTCGAAGATATCGACGGCCGGATCGGTCACCTCGCCATGGATCAGCAGCGGCATGCCGATCCGCGCCATGCGCTCGAACACGGGCGTAAGCTTCGCCACATCGGTGACGCCGAAGGCCGAGTTGGTCGTGGCCTTGGCCGGATAGAGCTTGGCGGCGGTGAAGGTGCCGCTGGCGAAACCGGCGGCAAGCTCGTCCGCATCGGTCGCGTCGGTCAGGTAGCAGGTCATCAGCGGTGTGAAGCCGCAGCCGGCCGGCAATGCCGCCAGGATGCGCGCGCGATAGGCGGCCGCGGCCTCGGCCGAGGTCACGGGCGGCACCAGGTTCGGCATGATGATGGCGCGCGCGAACTGCTGGGCGGTATAGCCGGCGACCGCTTGCAGCATCGCGCCGTCGCGCAGATGTACGTGCCAATCGTCGGGGCGTCGGATGGTCAGGCGGTCGGGGGCAGTCATCGAACGAGCCTCGGTTAACTTGGCCTGCAACTTCGTCGCTCGCGACCTCAGCGTCAATATCGGTGCGCCCGCAACCGTCATTCGGTGCCGGGGCTGCGCCTTTCGGCACACAGGTCGGGGCTCGCCATCCCTAAACGAGGCTGATAGAGTTCTGAAAGAGAACTTACGAGGAGAACGTCATGACCGCCTGCATCGTCGGCTGGGCTCACAGCCGCTTCGGCAAGCTCGAAGGGGAAACGCTCGAAAGCCTGATCACCCGGACCGCGGCCGATGCGATCGCCGATGCGGGCCTCGCCCCGGCGGATATCGACGCGATCTACATCGGGACGATGAACGCCGGCTTCGTGCGCCAGGAGTTTCCGTCGTCGCTGGTGCTCAACCTCGATCCGGCGCTGCGCTTCAAGCCTTCGACCCGGGTCGAGAATGCCTGCGCCACCGGCTCGGCCGCGATCCACCAGGCGATCAACATGATCGAGGCCAGGCGGGCAAAGCGCGTGCTCGTGGTCGGCGTCGAGAAGATGACCGAGGTCTCCGGGCCGCAGGTCGGCGAGATCCTGATCAAGGCCAGCTATATCGCCGAGGAGGGCGACATCCCGGGCGGATTCGCCGGCGTGTTCGCGCGCATCACCGAGCTCTATTTCCAGCGCTACGGCGACCAGTCGGACGCGCTCGCCCGCATCGCCGCCAAGAACCACAAGAACGGCGCCAGCAACCCGCTGGCCCATGTCCAGAAGGACCTGGGCTACGAGTTTTGCCGGACCGTGTCCGACAAGAACCCCTATGTCGCCGGCCTGCTGCGTCGGACCGACTGCTCGCTGGTCTCCGACGGCGCCGCCGCGGCCGTGCTGACCGACGTCGATACCGCGCTGGCGCTCGACAAGGCCGTCGTGTTCCGGGCGGCGGTGCAGGTGAACGACTATCTGCCCATGTCCAAGCGCGATATCGTCGCGTTCGAGGGCGCGCAACTGGCCTGGAAGCGGGCGTTCGCCGAGGCGCGGGTCGGGCTCGACGATCTGGACCTGGTCGAAACCCACGACTGCTTCACCACCGCCGAACTGATCGAGTACGAGGCGATGGGCCTGACCGCACCGGGCGAGGGCGCCCGCGCGATCCACGAGGGCTGGACCGAGAAGGACGGCAAGCTGCCGGTCAATGCGTCCGGCGGCCTGAAGGCCAAGGGACATCCGGTCGGCGCCACCGGCGTCTCGATGCATGTCATGGCCGCGATGCAACTGACCGGCACCGCCGGCGGCATCCAGATCAAGGATGCGAAGATGGTCGGTCTGTTCAACATGGGTGGCGCCGCAGTCGCGAACTTCGTCAGCATCCTCGAACCGTTGCGCTGAGAGGTCCCATGACCGGCTTCAAGGCGCTGCTGCTGCGCGAGCAGGACCGCAAGGTCTCGTCCGCGATCGAGACGCTCGACACGGATCAACTGTCCGACGGCGAGGTGCTGGTCCGCATCAGCCATTCGACCTTGAACTACAAGGACGGCATGGTGCTGAACGGCCTCGGCCGGTTGGTGCGAACCTATCCGCATGTTCCGGGCGTCGATTTCGCCGGCGTCGTGGAAACCTCGTCGAGCCCGGACTGGCGGGCCGGCGATCCGGTCATCCTGACCGGCTGGCGGGTCGGCGAATGGCATTGGGGTGGCTATGCCCAATATGCCCGGGTCAAAGCGGAATGGCTGGTTCGCTTGCCCGAAGGCATGACGGCCGCGCGGGCCATGGCGATCGGCACGGCCGGTTTCACCTCGATGCTGGCGGTCATGGCGCTGGAACGGCAAGGCTTGAAGCCCGGCGACGGCGACGTGCTGGTGACGGGCGCCGCGGGCGGCGTCGGCAGCGTTGCGGTTGCCTTGCTGGCCCGGCTCGGCCATCGCGTCATCGCCGCGACCGGCCGACCGGAAACGCACGACTACCTGACCGGTCTCGGCGCCGCGGGCTTCGTCGACCGGGCCGAACTGGCCCAGCCGGTCACCCGTCCGCTGCAGGCCGAACGCTGGGCCGGCGCCATCGATTCGGTCGGCTCGACCACCCTCGCGACGCTCCTGACCCAGCTCAAGTCCCGCGCCTCGGCCGCCGCCTGCGGCTTGGCCGGTGGCAACGACCTGCCGGCCAGCGTCATCCCGTTTCTGCTGCGCGGGGTCAATCTGCTGGGCATCGATTCGGTGCTGTCGCCGCTGCCGGAACGGCAGATCGCCTGGAGACGGTTGGCGGCCGAGCTGGACCCTGCGCTGATCGACGGCATGATCGAGACGATCGGGCTCGACCAGCTGCCGGAATATGCGCACCGGATCCTGAAGGGCCAGGTGCGCGGACGGATCGTGGTCGATGTGAACGCGTGAGGGCGGGTGATCGCGCCCCGACCGGCCGATGTCGCCTGGATCGGATATGCCCGCCGACTATCGTTTCTGGTTCGGTACCGTCATTCGCGCATTTTGATCCGATAACGCGCGAGCTCCGCTCGCGCCGCCTCGAGGGCGGTCTCCAGTTCCTGCTGACGCCCAGCCATCTGCGCGAGGCGGGTGTTTGCTTCCGAAAGCTGGGCCTTCGCGAGCGCCTCCGAATGTTTCACGTATCTGTCGAACACGTTCGGCTGCACCTGGAAAGCGTCGGCCAGTTCCGCTTTCTCGGCCGAGACATAGTAGCGGTTCAAGCCGTCGAACCAGACGCACCGATAGTCTGCCGCGATCAGGAGGTCTTCCCATTGGTCGTGCGTGGGAACCTGGGAATTCGGCGCGGTCGCCTCGATCAGGATGATCCAGGGCCGGAAATTTTTGAGATCCGCGCCCGCCAGAACGGCCCGTTCGAAACCCTCGACATCGATCTTCAGGAAATGGACCGGCCCGATCGGATGCGCCGCCAGGATCGACTGGAGCCGTCGTACGGACACTCGAATCTCGCTGCTGTGGAAGCCTTGCGTCCGAAGCGCCTGCAATTGATCGGACGAGGCCGTCGACAGGACATCGGCGCCCTGCACCATGAAAAATGAAGACGTTCCTTCGACGTCGCCCACCGCCAGGTTCAGGTTTATGTCGTCCGGGCGCAATGCTGCGAGCCGCTGGAAAGCAATCGGCGACGGCTCCAGATTGATGCCGCGCCAGCCTCGCTGGTAAAATGCCAATGTAACGGAGTCCGAGATCGGGTCGGCAGCTCCGACGTCGACGTAGCGGCCGTGCTGGACCCCGCCCAAGGCGCGATAGAGCAGAATATCTTCGCCATTTTGGGCGTACGACACGAACACTTTGGCACAACTCCGGCGCAATTCGTTGCCCTGATGCCTTATCATGCCGGCGTCTTGGATGCCCTCCAAATCCTGTGCCGTTCCCCGCCTCGATGCTGTCAGGCGCCGCGACGGATCGCTTCGCGATAGACGATGTAGAGGCCGCTCGCGATGACGATGGCGGCACCGACGAAGACCGGCAGGGTCGGCACATCGCCCCAGACCAGGAAGCCCAGCACCGTCGCCAGCAGCATGTTGGCATAGTCGAACGGCGCCACGATGACCGGCGGGGCGAGTGCGAAGGCACGGGTGAACGCGATCTGTCCGGCGCCCCCCAGCACGCCGGCCGCGATCAGCATCAGCCAGTCCGCCGGCGTCGGCATCACCCAGTAGAACGGCAGCACAAGACCCGAGATCAGCACCGACAGACAGGTGAACGAGGCGACGGTCGGCGCATTGCCGTCGGTGGCGGACAAGCGCCGGATGGTAATGATCGACAGCGCATAACTGAGCGTGGCGAGCAGAGCGATACCGGCGGCGGCACCGAACAGGCTGGATCCTGGCCGCACCATGATCAACACGCCCGCGAAGCCCGCGAGCACGGCCGACCAGCGGCGCCAACCGACCTGCTCGCCCAGCAGGGGCACCGACAGCGCGGTGATGAACAGCGGGGCGGCGAAGCCGATCGCGACGACGTCGGCAAGCGGCATCAGCGCGAACGCCTCGAAGAAGCACACGACCGAGACGAAGCCGATCACCGCGCGGGCCGCCTGCAGCCGTGGTTGCCGGGTCGCGAGCGCCTTCCATCCGCCCCCGCGCAGGATCAACACGCCGAGCGGCAGCAGCGCGAATAGGCTGCGGAAGAACACCACCTCGATGACCGGGTAACGCTCCGCCTGATATTTGATCAGGGCATCCATGACGCCGTACAGCAGCACCGCCAGCAGCATCGACGCGATGCCCGCGCCATTCTGATGGGCGCTGGCGGGACGGGGCAGGACGAGGGACATGGAGGACGGACTCTGACGGTCGTTGCCCGGCATTCTAGGGACGAAGCCCCGGCCGCGGCTAGTGACGATCTCGCGGCCTGGGCTGTATGGCCGGTTGCAGCGGACTGATGGACGTTTCGCTCGTGATTGGTTATAGCGCTTGCACGTATGACGAGAGGAGGAAATCTTGCCTGCACCCAGCCCCTTGCATCGGCAGCTCGGGAGGTTCGAAGGAGTCTGGACTGGCAGCGGCATCGTGTTTCCGAACCCTTGGGGGCCGAGTGGGGCCACGACCGGATCCTGGAATTTCCGGCTCGATCCCGGCGGCTTCAACCTGCTGCACGATTATGTGGAGCAACGATCCGACGGCTATCGCTTCGATGCCCATGGCGTGCTGACGGTCGACCCGGCGGCGGACGAGTATGTCTGGTTCTGGTTCGACAGCTATGGCTTTCCGCCGCTGTCGCCGGCGCGTGGCCGCTGGGACGGCGCGCGTCTGGTGCTGGAAAAGACGACGCCGCGCGGTGTCGGCCGCTCGATCTTCACCGTGCACGGCGACGAACTCGACTATGCGGCCGCGAGTAGGCTCGGCACCGAGCCGGCGTTCACACCGGTCGTGGAAGGGACGTACCGGCGCGATGGGCATCGAAGTGCCGACGGCATCGGAGGTGCCGAATGATCGGGTCGGCCTGGTGGAAGATGGCCTGCCTGATCCTGGCCTTCGCTCCTGCTGCACGGGCCGCCGATCGTGTGTCGACGGTCGACGGTTGGATTGCGGGCCATGCGGCCGCCGTCGAAAGTGTCGACCCTGCCGACCATGACTTCGCCGATCTGGCCGCGTTCGGCAGGGCGGTCGGCGACCGGCCTCTGGTAGCCTTGGGCGAATGGTCCCACGGCGATGCCCGCACTTTCGACCTCAAGGCCCGGCTCGTCGCCTATCTGCATGAGGAAAAGGGGTTCGACGTCCTGTTCCTGGAAAGCGGTCTCTATGATGCCAGCCAGATCTGGTCGCTGGCCCAGGGCGGCAAGTCGGTCGGGTCCCAGGCGCCGGACAACCTGTTCTACATGTATGCGAAGAGCCGCGAGGGGCAGTCGGTCCTGCGCTACGTCGATGAGGCGCGCACGGGTCCGCATCCCCTGATCCTCGCCGGGATCGACGCCCAGCATTCGGGCGGGCTGGCGAAGGACGAGATGCCGGCGGCGCTCGACCGGTTCCTCGCCGGCCGTGGCTCCGCGCTGCCGCAGTCGCCGGGTTGGGCCGGCTATCGCACGCTGGTCCATGGCCTGGTCGCGTTCGAGACCACGGTGCCGGACGCGGCACGGCAGCAGGCGTTCTTCGCGACGGCGGCGGCACTCGATGCCGAGCTTTGCGGGGCACAGCCCGACGCGTTCCGCTTCCCGGCCTCGCCCGGCTGGTGGTGCCGCATCGCCCGCAGCCTCGTGGCCCAGGCGCGCGACCATTGGACCGGCACGAGCCTGCGCGATACCGAGATGGCGGAGAACCTGCACTGGCTGCTGGAGCATCCCTACAAGGGGCGCAAGGCGATCCTGTGGGCCCACAGCGTCCATGCCGACCGGATCGCACCCTGGGAAACCCATGGTCCCAGCATGGGCAAGGTGCTGGATGGCACCTATCACGGACGCTATTACGTGGCCGACATCACCGTGCACGACGGCAGCTTCCTCGATTATGCCACCTTGAAGCCGGTACCAGTGCCGTCGATCGTGCCCGGCAGCCTGGAGGCCGCATTCGCGCGCCGAGGGTGGCCGTTCGGCTTCGTCGATCTCGCGGGTGCGCCGGAAGCCGTCACGGGGGGCGCGATGCGGTCGATCGACTATCAATATCTGCCGATCACGCTGGCGAATGCGGGTGTCGACGGGCTGTTCTACATCAGGACGGCAGCAGCGGCGGAGATGATCCGCTGAGCGTCGAAAGGTAAAAAATCTCGCCTTGGAAACGCAGATGGCCCTTATGCTGCGGGACTTATCCCCGATAGGGCTCGGTGTCATGCTTCACGCCGCCGCTTCGATCCTCTGCATGGTTCTGGTCGCCGGGTGCACCGATCTGGCGTCCGTCGCGGATTTCGCCCGGTGCGGGGCGGATGCGACCGGCGCAAGCGACGTGTTCGACGGCTATGTCGCGGCGGAAGCGAACGCGGTCCGGCTGGCCTACCCGCCGACCGATCACCCGACACCGGACGAGATCCGCGGTCGGCAGGCCGCCGTGGCGCTCGATCGGAAAGCCCCGGCACTCGCGGCCGGCAACCAGGCCGCCCTCGACACGCTCTCGCTCTACCTGACCGTGCTCGGCAAGCTGGCGTCGGATGGCTTGATCGACGTCAAGGACCAGGCCAATTCGATCGGAGCGTCGCTGAATGCGCTCGGCGCGACCTCGGCGGCCAGCGTCGTGCCGGCGGGCAATCTCGTCCAGTTCCTGGTGTCGGCGCCGCTCGACGCCTGGCGCAATCGCGCCGTCGGCAACCTGATCCAGGGGGCCAATCGGGATGTGCTGCTGCTGTGCGCCGACCTGTCGACGGACGCCCGCGCCGTCGCAGCCGCGTGGGGATCCGACATCCAGGCCGCCAGATCCTATTACGCGCGCATCCCGGGACCGGCGTCGGACATCCGCGGCAGCATGCTGATGATGGCGCTGGCCAACCAGGAGGCGACCGGCTTCGCCGCGAACCAGCAGAAGGCCAAGGCGCTGGGTGCTGCGCTGGACAAGGTGTGCAGCGGTCAGAAGCTTTTGTACGAGAATGTCGACAAGCTCGATCTCGCCTATGTCACGGCGACCTTGAACGGCTACTCGGCGGAAATCCAGAATGCCGCCAAGGTCAGACTCAAATGAAACTGATCGGAGACGAGCCATGGCGACGGCCGCACAATTGGTCGATCTCGCGGACAGCCTGAACGGTTATGCCGATGAGATCGACAGCTTCATCGGGGCGCAATCGAACCCGTTTTCCAGTGATTTCGCCGATCTGCGCGCCTGGGAAGGCAGGATCGCCGGCGCTGCCAATCAGGTGGCGGCCCTGGCGATCGAGATGCTCGTCGACGAGATCGCCGCCGCTGCCTCGGACCTGTCGGGCAAGGTCGCCATCGCCCAAGGGCAGTTGAAGGAGATCGAGGCGGTGGGCAGGAACCTGAAGATCGCCGCCACTATCCTGTCGGTGGCCGAAGCGGCCGCGACGGGCGACCCGTTCGCGGCGGTCAAGTCCGTCGACGACCTGGCGTGCCAGCTTCAGGCGGTGCTGCAGGCCTAACGCCGCCCCTTCTTCGGCAACGCGCCGGCCCAGGCGGTCCTGAGCGCGCTTTCCAGTTCCGCCGCATCGAGCCGGGCCAGCGTGGCGGTGGTCCAACCCTGCCGGCCCCAGGCGTTCGGCACGGCGGCGAACGCATCCGGGGCGGTCAGGCATTTCAATTCCTGCTCTTCCGGGCGGAATCGGACGTTCGCCGTGTGGCCGTCACCGGCGAGGGTCACATAGATGCGCGCGACCTTGAAGGCCGTGCGGTCGAAATGCGGAGCCTCGGTCGTGTCCGGCAAGGCGAGCGCGATGCGCCGCAAGTCTTCTCCCGTCGCCATCATGGCCCCTCCTGTCCGGCGAGCTTACGGGAAGCGGCCCACGGTCGCCATTGCCTCGCGGCGGCGGCCCGTGCTTCATCCATCGATGATCCCGATCCTCACTCCCGAGGCGCTGCAGGCGCGCGTACTCTATCGCGATGCCGATATCCTGATCATCGATAAGCCGGCCGGGCTCGCGGTCCATGCCGGGCCCAAGACCACGATCGATCTGGAGGCGCTGCTGCCGGCGCTGCGGTTCGACGGGCGCGAGGTGCCGCGGCTGGCCCACCGGCTCGACACGGATACGTCCGGCTGCCTGGTGCTGGCGCGGCATGGCAAGGCGTTGACCCGCCTCGGGCGGGCGTTCTCCGGCCATGGCGTCGACAAGACTTATTGGGCCGTGGTCGAGGGCGGCCCCGCGGCCGATCTGGGCCGCATCGACCTGCCGCTGAAGAAGCGCAACGACAAATCCGGCTGGCGCATCGTCGCCGATGCCAAGGGCCAACCGGCGGTCACGGATTTCCGCGTGCTGGGTCGGGGCGACGGGTATGTCTGGCTGGCCTTGAAGCCGGCGACCGGGCGGACCCACCAGCTGCGCGTCCACATGGCCGAGGCTGGATGGCCCATCGTCGGCGACCCGTTCTACGGCAGCGGCCGGACCGCTGCCCGGCCGCTGCATCTGATGGCGCGGCACATCGGGCTCCCGCCGCTCGGCCAGAACCGGCCGGCGGCTTCGGCCGAGGCGCCGCCACCGGACCATATGCGGGCGCTGCTCGCCGCCTGTGGCTGCGCGCTCAGCGGTTCAGAAACAGCGCGTTGATTTCCGGATGGGTCATGGCACCCTCGGCGAGCGGCCCCGATGCGCCCTCGGTCAGGAAAGCCTTGGCCAGCACCGCCGCACGCCCCCACAGCGCCTGGGGAATGCCGGAACCGGCGCTGAGGCGTCGGACGCCGAGCGTCGCCAGTTCGGCGGCCGGAGGCAGACCGCGCCAGGCCAGCACGTTGAGCGGCAAGGGCGTGGCATCAGCCATGGCACGGATCGCCTCGGGCTGGGTCAGCGCCGGCACGAAGATGCCGTCGGCCCCGGCCTCGCGATAGAGCGTAGCGCGCCGGATCGTCTCGGCCAGCCGCTCTTCCTCGGGCACCAGGCCGGCCAGATAGACGTCGATCCGCGCATTGACGAACAGATCGACGCCCCTGGCGGCCGCGACGCGCTTGATCGCCTCGATCTTGGACGCCAGCAAGTCGGCCGGCGAGCGGCCGTCCTCGATGTTGATGCCGACCGCGCCGGCATCGAGGATGGCGGCGATCGTCTCGCCGGCACCGGCCGGGTCGGCGGCATAGCCGCCCTCGACATCGACCGACAGGGGAATGCGGATGACGCGCGTGATGGCGGCGACCACCGCCGCCAGGTCGCGCACCGGAATGGTGTCGCCGTCCGGATAGCCCTGGGCCCAGGCGACACCGGCGCTGGTCGTGGCGATCGCAGGCGCGCCCACGCTTTCGATCAGGCGGGCGCTGCCGGCGTCCCAGGCATTGGCGAGCCGTAGCGGCGTCGTATTCTGGTGCAGGCCGTGGAAGGTGGCGGCGAGATCGGTCATCGGAAGCTCCGTTTCAAATAGGCGGGGTCGGCGGCCCACAGATGTTGGGCGGCATAGGCCCGCCAGGGGCGCCAGGGTTCGGCGCGGATGTGAAGGGCGGCAGGGCTCGGGCGCACGCCATCCTGGCCGGTGGCGCCACGCTGCAGGCCGATGTCACCGGCCGGAAAGGCATCGGTTTCGCGCACGGCCCGCAGCGCGATGTAGTTCGCGGTCCATTCGCCGATGCCGCGGATGGCGCGCAGGCGCGAGAGCGTTTCCTCGATCGTCGCCTGCGGCTGGAACAGGTGCGGATCGGCCAGCGCCGCTTCGGCGAGCGCCAGCAATGCCGCTCTCCGGGAGCCGGGCATGCCAAGGGCGGCCAGGTCGGCCGCGACCACCTCGCCGGGCGTGGGGAAGGCGAGGGCGAGCGCCGGATGGATCCGATGCTCGGCCGGAACGCCGAGGCCGCAGACATCGACCAGCTGGCTGGCGAGGCGGCGGGCCGCCTCGACCGTGACCTGCTGGCCCAGCACGGCCCGGATCGCCAGCTCGAACCCGCCCCAGCCGCCCGGTGCGCGCAGGCCCGGCCGCTCGGCGACCAGCGGCGCCAGCAGGGGGTCCTGGGCCAAATGGGCGCCGATCGTCGTGACGTCGGCGCCGAGGTCGAACACTCGCCGCACGGAGGCCACGATGGCCGGCAGGGCCCTGACCGACGGGAAGCGGATCGTGACGACCAGACTTTCCTGTGCCGGCAGATGGCCGACCTCGATCGTGCCGCGCTGGCCGTCGTGGACGACCGTGCGTCGATAGGTGTCGCCGGCGATCTGCTCGACGCCATCGATCGCGCGGGCCTGGAGGAAATCCAGCATGGCTGTCCAATCGTAGGGCGGCCGGTAGCGCAACTTCAGCATCACGCCGGTGGCTGCGACCGAACCCTCGGGCAGGCTCTGCACGCTCTTGCGCCGGATCGCGCTGGGCGGCCGGCGGAACAGGGTCTGGAAGATCTCGTTGAACCGCCGGACGCTACCGAAGCCCGAGGCGAGCGCGATCTCGGTCATCGGCATGCGCGTGTCATGGATCAGCTGCTTGGCGAACAGCACGCGCCGGGTCTGGGCGACCGCGATCGGCGAGGCGCCCAGGTGCTGCTTGAACAGGCGGCGCAATTGCCGGCCGCCGACGCCCAGCCGCTCGGCCAGGCGATCGACGTTGGCATCCTCGCCGTCCAGCGCGCCTTCGGCGATCAGCGCCAGGCCGCGCGAGACGGTGTTGGATGTGCCGCGCCACGAGCCCAGGTCCGGCGCGGTTTCCGGCCGGCAGCGCAGGCACGGCCGGAAGCCTGCCTCCTGGGCGGCGGCGGCCGAGGCATAGAAACGGCAATTCTCGAACTTGGCCCCGCGTGCCGGGCAGACCGGCCGGCAATAGATCCCGGTCGAGGTCACGCCGACAAAAAGGCGGCCGTCGAAGCGGGCATCTCGCGTCTGCAGCGCCCGGTAGCAGGCTTGAGGATCGAGCTGTTCCATGAACCGACAATGCCACCGTGCGGTCAGCGAATCTCGCGATTTTCGGACATGGTCGGCAGGGCGTCGGTTAGTGGTACCCTTCGCCCATCAGCACGAAGGCGCCCCAATAGATCGGATGGGCCGTGGCCGGGTCGGTCGCGATGTCGAGTTCGGACTGCCGAAGCGCCTCGCCGCGCGTCATGTCGGGCGTGGCGCTCAGCCGCCGGAACGTGCCGTTGGTGATCTTGACCGCCGTCAGCGACGGGATCGCCCAATGGGTCGCGATCACGCTGCGGGCGCCGGCCTGGAAGAACGACTGGGTCAGGCCGGTGAAGGCTTCGGCTCCCGGCGTCCCGTCGCCGCCGGCGGTGTTGCAGGCCGACAGGATGATCCAGTCCGCATTGAGCTTCAGATTGCCGATCTCATCGCTGGTCAGAATGCCGTAATCCTCGCGCGTCGGCTTGGCCGGGGGGGTGAGCAGCAGCCCGGGTGTCGCCGGTCCCGACCAGCCTTTGAGATCGTCGGCCAGCAGACCGTGGGTCGCGAAGGCCAGCACGCGATATTGCGACAGGTCGGTCGCCAGCAAGATCTGCTTGGTCGCGCGCGCACCCAGCAGCAGGTCGGCATCGGTCCCGCCCAGGATGGTCTCCAGCCCGCGCAACTCGCCCTCCGTCTCCGGCAGGGCAGGCGCCTGGGCCAGCGCCTCGGCCATGGTCGCGTAGATGCCCAGCGAATCGGGGTCGGCGACGCCGCGGGTGGCCGGCTGGGCGCGCAGCTTGCCGATCGCCGGATCGCCGATGCCGATGAACGGCTTGGGCGCGCTCGCGTGCTGGGCGGAATGGCGCAGGCCGTAGAAGGCAGCGGCCGAGGGCGTATAGGTGATGGCGAAGCGGCGCAGCAGCCAGGCGGCGTTGGCATAGTCCGCCTCGTGCCCGGCGGCCGGTGGTGTGTCGACCAGCACCGACAGCGGCAGGCTGGTCAACGGCCCGTCGGGCACGACGACGATGTTCTTTGCGTTTTTGACCAGCGGCAGCCAGGGGGCCACGATCTTCTGGTAAAGCTCGTAGGCGCATTGCAGGCAATAGCTCTGGGCGCCCTGCTCGGCGGAAACGGATTTGCGCAGCTTGCCGATCCGGTCGACCAGGTCCGCCTTCGTCGTGGGCAACGCCGCAAGATGGGCGCCCTGGGCATCGACGACGAGCGCGAAGGACAGGCGCAGACCGAAGCCGAACATCACCAGCGCCTCGTCGGGCTTCAACGCCTGCTGCACGTCGGGCAGGCGGGCATTGATCGCGCCGGCGCCGGCATCATTGTGCGGATCGAGCGACTTCAGCCGCGACGTCACCTTGTCGAGTTGCTGCAGGATCTGGTCGTAGCTCTGGGCCGTCGCATCGGCTGCCTGGGTGGTCGCATCGTCGGCGGCGGATGCGGCCACGACCGTGTTGCGCGCCATCCGCATGTTGATGTCGCGCAGCCGTCGTTCGAGCTGGGATTTCTCGTCGACCGCGCGGGCGATGTCGGGATTGGTGGTCACGGCCTGTCCGGCACGCCGGCTGATCGTCAATCCGGTGCGCGAAATGTCGATGTTCTGGAACGAGTCGAACAGGGCCGCGGGCGTGCCGGCCTGGGCGGCGCCCAGCTTCTGCCGTTCGGCGATGATCTGCAGGAAGATCTCGTGCACGGTGCCGCTGATCGCATCGACATTGCCGACCTGTTCCAGCAGGTAGCGCCGCTGGCTGACGATCAGGTCGGCCGCGCGCTGGGCCTGTTCGAGCGCCGGTCCCGGCTGGTTGTCGAGGTCGTAGGCCTCGGACAGACGCAGCAGCGGCTCGACCAGGTCTTCCTTGTGCGCGGCCTTGTCGCCGCCGCGCCGCGCCACGACTTCGGTCAGCAACGACAGGATCGCCGCGCGGTCCTCGTGGGTCGACGAGCCCGACGTCGACAACAGTTCGAGCAGCCCATGGGCCAGTTGCAGCATCGCCCCCGTGACGAGCGGCGAATCGGCTGGCAGCGAGGCGGAGCGGCGGTCGAACGCCACCTTGAAATATTCGATCGACTTCGCCGGATCGCGCTGTTCGAGCGCGGTCATGCCCAGGCCCATGTAGGCATTGGCGGCCATCAATTCGCCGGAGGGGCCGAGCGGCTTCAGGATGCCGAGCGCCCGGGCGAACAGGTCTTTGGCCCGGGGGAATTCGCGCAGCTGGAACTGGGTATAGCCGATGTTGATGAGCTCTTCGGCCTGCTCCGGCGCCGCGATGGCGGCGCGCCCGGCATCGCTCGCCAGCAGCCGCTCCTGGACGGACAGCGCCAGGTCGGGGCGGCCGATGCTGCTGTAGTAGGACGCGAGGTTGCGGATGAAGGCGCGTCCGGTCGGCGTGCCGGCCAGGCCATTGTGCTGGTAGAGGTCGAAGGCGGTCTTGTAGTCGCGCTCGGCCGCCTGGAAATCCCGCTTCTCGGCCCGGATGCGCGCGCGCAGGGCCACCAGCTCGAACAGGGACTGCGCCGCCTCGACGTTGCCCGGGTTGCCGTGCTTCGTCGCCGTGTCGATGAGCGGGGTCAGTTTGGCCAGCGCCGGATCGAACTGGCCGCCGACGAACAGGGCGCTCGCCCGCGCTTCGGCGCTGCGGTCGTGCAGGGTCGGCAGGTCTTCCGAAATGCTGCCGAGCTGGTCGTCGACCTTGTCCAACAGAGCCAGCGCCTCCTTGGGGGCGCCCCGCCGGGTCTTCAATTCCGCTTGGTTGATGCGCAACTCGATCAAGGCCGCGTCATGGGCGTCCTGACGGCTGACATAGCGTTTTTCGGCTTGGGCGAAATCGGCCTCGGCGCCGCCCAGGTCGCCTTGCTGGGCCTCGATCGTGCCCAGGGTTTCGAAATAGCAGGCTTGCCGTCCGACATCGAAGGCCTGTTCCGACGTCAGGACCCGGCGCAGCAGGGCGATCGCTTCCTGTCCCTGGCCGTTGGCGAGCGCCAGGGAGGCCTGGTATCCGACCAGCCGGGGACTGGCGGCGCCGGCGGTGGCGAGACGCGTCTCCGCATCATGAAGTGCCGCGACCGCTTCCGGACGATGGCCGCCGCTCTCCAGCAGGGTCGCAAGCGCGACCGCATCCTCGACGACCACGGCTGCGGCGGTCGCCTGGTGGTATCGCTCCCGTATCGCGGCTTCGCCCCCGGCCATGGACTCGGACACTGCCGGCCAGCAAGGATCGAATGCCCGCGCCACGCCCGGCATCAGGGCGAGCGCGAGCGTTGCGGACAAGACAAGGGCGCTAGGCCAGACGGTACGGCGCCCTTGGACTCTCATGAGACCAATCCGTTAGTTGGTGTTCGTGCTTGTGCTCGTGCCGGTCGCGGTGTTGCCGGGATTTCCGTTGTTGCCGCCGTCGCTGGCCGCGATGCCGACGCCGATCGCGATGGCGGCGGCTGCGACGCCGCCGATGACGAGCGGGCTCACGCCCAATCCTCCGGCCACGGCACCCGCGCTGCCGCCCGCAGCGGGCGCTGCCGATGCGGTCGTGACCGGGCCGATCTCGGCCGCGAACTGGCCGGCGATCACCTGGGATTGCGCGCTCATCGGCACGATGGCGGCCGCGGAGAGCAACGCGCCATTGAACAGGGTCACCGACGATCCGGCGCCCACGACCACGCTGTTGCCGCCGCTGGCGACCTGGAGCGATCCGGTCAGCGTCGATACGGTCACGCTGCCGTCGGCCTGTTCTTCGATGAGGGCCGTCGCCGGGCCACCCTGGCCCTGCAGCAGGAAGGCGCCGCCGCGTCGGGTCCGGACCGTCGTCGGCTGCAGCCCGACCGAGACCCGGAACACGCCGGGCGACAAGGTCACGAGATCGAGGCCCTGCAGCGGCTGCGCCAGACCCTGGCCCGCCACCGCGGGTGCTTCGCCGAACGTGATGTCGGCCTGACGCAGGGCGGCGATCGCGGTGCCGTTCGGGAAGTTGACGTTGACCGCGCCGGTCGCCGCCGTCTGGATCTGCTCGCCCTCGGTGACCGGTTCACCGACGGCGAGGGGATGGGGCGCGGCCTGCCCGCGCGAGATGCTGAGAACGTCGCGTACCAGCGAGGCCACCCCGGCACCCGCCTGGGCGCAAACGACGACCGGATAGGTCGTTGCCAGTAGCAGCGTTATAAACCGTCGTGCCTGACGCCCCATTTCCCAATCTCCCCCAAAGATGAGTTTTTTCAGCCCCGATGCCTTGAACGAGCGCGCCGGATGATACCGCGCTGCGGGTCAAAGCCAAGATGCTTGTCTCGGAATCCGGCCTGTTTTCGAGGATCTCGACAGCCGGTTGGAGAATAATCGATCTCAGGTTGCGCCCGCCCCCGGCAGAGGCAACTTCGACCATGGGTACCATTATATGCCCGAGATTTTAGACGTAAGTGAGATCTTTCTCATGTCGAAGCGCGTCAATCCTGCTGCAGCGGCGGCAAGGATGCGATCAGGGCCGCGGACGGCTCGATCACCTCGATCGGCAGGTTGATGCCGCGCAGGAAATGCTCGCCCAGCGAGACCATGCCGTCACCGATCGCGCCGGCGAAATCCGACGATGTCAGCAACGGCCGACCCAGGGTCTTGGTCAGTTCCTGGAGGCGCGCCGCCCGGTTGACCGCAGGCCCCACGATGTTGAAGGCCTGCCGGGTGCCGCCGCCGACGTTGACATGGATGATGTTGCCGAGATCGAGACCCAGCCCGAACGCGATCTCCCGCTCCTGGGTCGCCCGGCGCGCCTCGTTCCAGCGGCCGAGTTCAGTGCGCGCTTCGGTCGCAGCCATCAGGGCGCGCCGGCAGGCGTCGGTGTCGCCGCCCTCTTCGGTCACTGCGAAGAACATCAGGATGGCGTCGCCGATGAACTGCACGATCTCGCCGTTGTGCCGGTCGGCGGCCGCACCGGCCAGGCCGAAATAGACGTTCAGGATCTGCACCACCTCTTCGAGCGGCGCACCCTCGGTCAGCGACGTGAAGCCGCGCAGATCCGAATACCAGAGCGCCGCGCGCCGCTGGGTGCCTTCGCCCAGGGTGACCTGTCCCTGGGCCAGCAACTGTGCAGTCTCATGCCCGAGATAGGTCTCGAGCAGGTTGTCCATGCCGTTGCGCAGCGCCAGGGTCTCGATGATGGGCGCCGACTTCAGCGTGAAGCGTCGCATCACCTCCTGCTCTTCCGCCGTGAAGCCGCCGGGCTGCTTGGTCGCGAAGGAAATGGCGTGGATCTGCCGGTTCGAGAAAATGATCGGCCCGATCATGTAGTGGGTGAAGCTCTGGGACCGCAGGTCGGTCACGATAGCCCAGCGGTCTTCCTCACCCGGCCGGATCGGCGCGTCGATCCACTCGCCGGTGTGCCAGACCTTCTTGACCGGGCTGCGCAGGAAGGCTGCCGTCATCTCCGCCCCGCGCACCGGGCGATGCACTTCCAGCGGCTGGTCGCGGCGCCAGATCCGCCAGACCGACATGGTCCGGGGGTGGACCACCTTGATGTGGGTCGTCACCCGATCGAACGGCATGCCCCGCGCAGTCAGGAATCCGCAGGCACCGATCAGGAATTCGCCGACGTCCGGAACGAAGCGGCCGGTCGCCTCCAGCCATTCCCCGAAGGCGCGGCAAATCTCGTCGACGTTCATGATGGGGCGCCGAGGCGGAACCGCCGCTGGAGGGCGAACGGCTGTTCGGGCTCGCTCTGGACGAACAATGCGAGGACCAGGGGGATGGGCTGCGCCAGCGCCGGTGCCAGCAGTTCGGTCAGGCAGGCGGCGATCCGGGGGCGTTCGGGGTCGGGCAGGCGGCCGGTCAGTGTCATGTGGAACCGATACTCGTCGAAGACATAGGGATAGCCCCACCGGGAAAGATATTCTTCCTGGCGGGTCGAGAGCGGCACCTGGCGCCGGCGGGCGAATTCCGCCGGGGTGGGGGGGGCCCGGAACCGGTCGAACCGCTCGACCGCAAGATCGGCCAGGCGTTTCAGCGGTGGCGACGGCTCGCGTGGCATCAGGGCCAGAAAGCCGCCGATCGCCGCCACGTGAAGTGCTATCGGCGGGGGCGGCGGCAGTTCGGACGCGAACAGCGACAGGGCGGCGGCCAATCCATCCGGGGTTCGGCCGTTGGCCAGGCTGATCGGTGGCTTCAGCGTGCCGTGAAAACCATAGTGCCGCGGCTCGCGCGTGATCTGGCTCCAACGCTCCCGCCCCAACCACAACGGCAGATCGGGCGAGACCTCGATGCCGGTTTCCGGATCGCGGCCAAGCCAGGTGCAGGCCATCCGCCAGAGCGGCGAATCGGCGGGAGGCACGGCATAGATCGCGTAGCGCACGGTCATCCAGTCTCGCTTTCTTCGGCCCCGGACGTTCGATGCCGGGTTTGCCGGCCAGTGTAGTCGCTCGCCACGCCACCGCCTATCCGTATGATGCGCAAGGCCAATCGCGCCGGGCTGGCGGTCATGGTCAATGCAACGTTAATCTTGGCCATGTTCTGCTGGACGCAAGCGGCATCGGCAATCGGGATCGGACGAACAAATGGCGGAAACGGCCACCTCGGGCGGGATGATCGCGCTCGGCGATCCCGTGCCCTGGTTCAGTGCCAGGACCATCACCGGCGCGCATATCGACCTGCATGTCGAGGCCGGCCGATGGGTCGTGCTGTGCTTCCTGGGGTCGCTCGCGGAGCCGCGCTCGATGGGCGAGCTGGCGTCGATCCTGGGCGAGGCAGCCACCTTCGCCGAGGATCATTGCGTATTCTATGGCGTGCTGTCGGACATGCCGGCCGATGCGGCGGTCCTGGCAGGCATCTCGGGGCCGGCGATGGCCTATATCGTCGACGAGGGCGGTGAGCTGATCCGGGCCTACGGGGCCACCGGCTCGCCCCGCACCATCGTGCTCGATCCGTTGCTGCGCGCGGTCGCCAACATTGCGTTCGACCATCCGGACGGTCATGGCGCCATCGTCACCGGCTTCCTCAGGCAATTGCCCGAGGTCGGCGCTTCGGCCGGCGTGCCCCTGACCGCGCCGGTGCTGATCGTGCCGCGCGTGTTCGAGTTCGAGCTGTGCGACGCCTTGATCGATCTCTATCGACGCCAGGGCGGCGAGGATTCGGGTTTCCTGCTCGACCAGGACGGCAAGACGGCGACCGTGATCGACCACAGCCTGAAGCGCCGCCAGGACCTGGTGCTGGTCGACCCGGAGACCCGGGCCGTTCTGCGCGACCGGATCGTGCGGCGCCTGCTGCCCGCGATCGAGCGCTTCTTCCAGTTCAAGGCGACGCGCATGGATCGCTACATGGTCAGTTGCTACGATGCCGAGCTGGGCGGCCATTTCTTCCGGCATCGCGACAACCTGAATGCGGGTGCCCGCCATCGGCGCTTTGCGGTCTCGCTCAATCTCAATAGCGATTATGACGGCTGCGACCTGCGCTGTCCGGAATTCGGCCGGCAGACCTACCGGGCGCCGGCGGGCGGGGCCATCGTATTTTCCTGCGGCATGCTGCATGAGGTGACGCCGGTGACGCGCGGCCAGCGCTATGCCTTCGTGCCGTTCCTCTATGGCGAAGAGGATGCCGCGGTGCGCGAGGCGATGAATGCGCAATTGCAGACCGGCGAGACCCGCTACGTCGGCGGCCTCGATCGCCTGTATCCCGGCGAGGGGTGACGGCGATGGTCATGGAGCCCGCCGAACTCGCCCAATGGACGCCGATTCGCCTGACCTTGGAGCGGCCCGAGCCTGTCGTCGACTGGTGCGACCTACGCGGCATCGCGTTCCGCGAGCCGTTCTTCATGCAGACCGTCGCCCGCTGGGCCAGCCAGCAGGCCGACGGCGGCGAGGCGCTGCGCCCGGTCATCCGCACCACCTTGTCGACGCTGGAGGCGGTCGACGGCGTCGGCGAGTGCCTGGAGCCCTCGGGCTTCATCTTTCACATATCGCGCTGCGGATCGACCGTGCTGTCGCGCCTGTTCGGCGTCGTGCCGGATAGTTTCGTCGTATCCGAGGCAGATCCGATCAACACGTTCCTCGAGGCCAATCCCGACGAGCTGAACGAGGCGGCGCTGGTCGCCTGCCTGCGCCTGATGATCCGCGCGCTCGGGCGCCGGCGGTTCGACGACGAGCGGCACTATGTCGTTAAATTCTCCAGTTGGAACATCCGGCGCCTGGCCCTGCTGCGCGCGGCATTCCCCGCCGTGCCCTGGGTGTTCGTTTATCGCTCGCCGGTCGAGGTCATCAGCTCGGTACTGAAGGGCAGCCCGGGCTGGATGCAGCTGCAGCGCTTCCCCGCCGAGGCCGAGTATCTGCTGGGCATTCCGGCAGCCGAGTGCGCCGACATGCCGCCCGAGCTGTTCTGCGCGCGCGTGCTCGCCGGCTTCTGCCAGGCGGCGCTGGACGGCGACGACGGGACGCCGCTGTTCGTGAATTACACCGACCTGCCGGACGCGGCCTGGGGACCCGTCGCCCGGCATTTCGCCATTCCGCTGGCCGTCGAGCATGTCGCCCGCATGCGCGAGGAGGCCCGCTACTACGCCAAGGATGCCGAGCGGCGGCCGTTCGTCGCCGACGCCTCGCAGAAACGCGCCGCCTCACCGGAAATCCGCGCGCTCGCGGACCATTGGCTGGGCGGGATCTACACCGAGATGCAGGCCAGGCGCGCGGCCCGTCTCGGGGGAAGCTGATGGCGTTCGCGCTGGTCGAACAGACGATCGACGGGCTGCAGGCCGCCCTGGAAGCGGGCCTCGTCACGTCGGTCCAGCTGGTCGAGGGCTATATCGCCCGGATCGAGGCGTTCGATCGCGGCGGCGCCGGGCTGAACTCGGTGCGCGAAATCAACCCCGACGCGCTGGCGATCGCCCGCCGCCGCGACCGGCAGCGCTTGCGGCCCGGTACGCGCAAGGGCCCGCTGTTCGGCATTCCGATATTGCTCAAGGACAATATCGCGACGGCCGATGCCCAGGCGACGACCGCCGGCAGCCCGGCGCTGGCCCACGCGATCGCCATCCGCGACGCCCATGTCGCAGCCAAGCTGCGCCGTGCCGGCGCCATCCTGCTGGGCAAGGCCAACCTGACGGAATTCGCCAATTGGACCACGGTCGGCATGCCGTCGGGCTATAGCGCGCTCGGCGGGCAGGTGCTGAACCCCTATGCCCCGGCCGTCGATGCCGACGGCATCCCGTTCGTGCTGCCCGGCGGGTCGAGCTCCGGCTCGGCGGTGGCGGCCGCCGCTAATCTCGCCGCCGTCACCGTCGGCACAGAAACGGCGGGATCCTTGCTCAATCCTGCCTGCAACAACGCGCTCGTCACCGTGAAGCCGACGGTCGGCCTGGTCAGCCGCGCCGGCATCCTGCCGATCGCGGCCAGCCAGGATACCGCCGGACCGCTGGCGCGGACCGTGCGCGATGCGGCGATCCTGCTGGGGGCGCTCGCCGGCCAGGACCGGCGGGATCCGGCGACCCGGGCAAGCCGCGGCCGGATTCCGGCTGACTATACCGCCTTCCTCGATGCGGACGGCCTGCGCGGCGCCCGCATCGGCGTACCCAGCGATCCGTCCGATGCCGCGAACGACGTCTATTGGCGCGCACTCGCCCCGGATCAGCAGCAGATCATGGCCGACGTCCTGACCCGGCTGCGCGCGCTGGGCGCCGAGATCGTCCGGGCCAACATCCCGACCGCCGGACGGGTCGGCGGCTCCGGCGCGACCATCGAAGTGCCGGTCACCAACCCTTTCAGCCCGCTCAAGGGCCAGCGCTCGGCCATGCCGGCCGTGCTGATCTATGAATTCAAGCACGGGCTTGCC